>DATLLB010000460.1:0-9122 GCA_035538075.1 Enhygromyxa sp. | reverse complement strand
GTTCGGGACCGGAGGTCCCGAACCACTGGGGAGCCGCGCTCGCGCGAGTGCGGGACGCCGAGCAGCTCGACGAGCTCGCGCGCAGCTACGAGCAGCTGCTCGCTAGCACGCGCAAGCAGACCGGCACCTACTACACACCCGCGGAGCTGGTCGATTGCCTGCTCGATCACACGCTCGAGCCGGCGCTCGATCACGCGTGCGCGCAGACGGATCCCGTGGCTGTGCTGCTGAGCCTGAAGATCTGCGATCCGGCCTGCGGATCGGGTCGCTTCCTGCTCCCGGCAGCACAGCGCATGGCCGCGCGGCTGGTCGCGCTCGACGGCCGTGATCGCAGCGAGGCCACGGCTGCCGTGGTCGAGCGCTGCATCTACGGGGTCGATGTCGATCCGATCGCGATCGAGCTGTGTCGCACGAGCCTGCGCCTCGAGGCCGGCGGCCGAGCGCGGCACGATCAGCTCCGCTGCGGCGACGCGCTGCTCGGGGCCCCGCCCGAGCACGCGCCGACCTGGGCGGCCGCAGACGCGTGGTGTGTCGGCGTGATCGAGCCCGGCTGTGACCGCGAGCGCGCGCAGGCGCTGATCGAGGCGCACCGCTTCTTCCACTGGTCGCTCGCATTCCCGCAGCTGCAGCACTTCGACGTCGTGATCGGCAACCCGCCGTGGGAGATGCTCGAGCTGCGTGCCGGCGCCCAGCGGCTGATCGCCGTCTCGGGTCGCTTCCCGCTCGGGGCCGCGGCGCGCAAGAACCTCTACGTGCTGTTCGCCGAGCTCGGCGACACGCTGTGCGGTGCGAAGGGCCGACTCGGGATGGTGCTGCCGACCGAGATCGTGCAAGGGGCGATCGCCGATCGGCTGGCGCGGCGGTGGTTCGAGGCGCGCCGCGTGGCCGCGGTGTTCGACTTTCAAAACCGTCCGCGTGGGGCTCGGCGAGCGAGCAAGTGGTTCGTCGACGTGCACCCGCAATTTCGCTTCTCGCTGCTGAGCCTCGCGCCCGAAGTCGAGGCTCCGACGCTGTGCTGCGACGCCGCGTCGATCGCCGACACCCACGATCCCGAGCGCGTGTATCGGCAGGACGCCGCGGCGATCCTGCGGCTGTGCCACGGGAGCTTTCGACTGCCGATGTTTCGTGGGCCTCGCGATCGCCACATCCACGAGCGCGCCTACGCGCGCGGACGACCGCTCGGCGAGCTGCTCGACGAGCCCGGTATGGTCGCGCGGCTGCTGTTCAACTTCGGCGCGAGCGAGAAGCAGGCCAAGCTCGACCACGCGGCGCCCGGCTACCTGCGGGTCTACGAGGGCGAGCACATCCACCAGTTCAACCATCGCCACGCGACTCGCCGCGGCGCGAGCACGGTCCGCGTCGACGACGAGGCGCTGGGCGATCCCGAGTTTGCGATCGCGACGGCCGACTACCTCCCGGCCGAGCTCGTGCGCGCGCGCCTGCAGGATCTCGTCGGCGAGCTGCCCGAGTACCTGCTGGTCCTGCGTCGCCAGGCACGAGCCGCCGACGCCTGGGTGGGCATCGCCTCGATCATCCCGCCGGTCGCGGTCGAGGGCAGCTTGACCTGCTTCGTCGGGCGCTCGGCTTCGCAAGCGGCGATCCTGTGCGCGAGCTTCAATTCGTTCGCGCTCAACTACCTGCTCGAGGCCCGGCAGTCGGGGCCCAACGTCAACCGTGGGGTGATCGCCGAGCTGCCGATCGTCGATCGTCTGATCGACGATCATCCTCGCTTCGATCGCGCGTGGTTTTGCGAGCGCACGCTCGAGCTGGTCTACACCGCCCACGAGCTGGCCCCGTTCGCGCGCGCGTGCGGGTACCAAGGACCGCCGTTCGCCTGGTCGGCGGCGCGGCGGCACGAGCTGCGTTGCCAGCTCGAGGCCGCGTTGTTTCATCTCTATGGGTTCGCGCCTGACGACGCCGCGCGAGCGCTCGATCGCTTTGCGATCGTCGCTCGCCGCGAGCAGGCCGAGCACGGCGAGTTTCGCAGCAAGCGACGGATCTTGGAGCTGCTGGGCTGACGCGCTTCGAGCGAGCCCCTGGATGTGCGATATACCCCGGGCACATGCTCGACAGCGGACCGGGAACCTTAAACTACGACGTCGCGGTGATCGGCGGCAGCCTCGTCGGCAGCATGGCGGCGATCATGCTGCGCAAGCGCGGGCTGAAGGTCGCGGTGCTCGAGGCCCGCGCCGAGGGCCAACCACTGAAGGCCGTCGTCGGCGAGGCCTTCACCGAGGGCACCAGCGTGTTCGTGAGGCACGAGATCGGCCTCGGCGACTGGCTGAGCGAGCACGCGTATCGCAAGTTCGGCTTCGACTTCGTCACCCAGCCGCGCGACCAACCGGCGCCGCACGACCTCGACGGCTGCCACGAGCTGATGCTCTCGCTGACGCCGCTCGAGAAGCTGCCGGGCGCGTTCACCAAGCTGATCCCCACCTACCACGTCAACCGGCCGCTGCTCGACGCCGAGGTCGTGCACCGGGCCAAGCTCGCGGGCGCCGACTACATGCACGGCGCCGCCGTCCGCCACGTCGAGCTCGGCGATATGGATCATCGCGTCGACTACGAGCGCGACGGCGAGGCTCGCTCGCTGCGCTGCACGTGGGTGCTCGACGTCAGCGGCCGCCGGCGCGTGCTCGGCCGTCAGCTCGGCATCACGCGACCGATGACCGGGCTCGAAACCGCCTCGATCTGGAACCGCTTCACCAACGTCCGCGCCGATCCGGAATTCTGGCAGAGCTTCCGCGGCATCGATCGCCGCAAGCACACCATCCACTGGACCGGCCAGGGCTTTTGGTTCTGGTGGATCCACATCGACGACGAGACCACCTCGGTCGGCGTCTCCTACGACAAGGATCAGCACCAGCCCAACATCAAGGGTGACGACCGCGGCTTCTGGGAGATGGTCGCCAAGTTCCCGGCGCTCGCCGAGGCGCTGCGCGGCGCCGAGCCGATGGAGCCGTACAGCTACTACGCCAACCTCCCGCACGAGAGCGACTACTGGCTGTCGGACCGCGGCTACGCGCTGATCGGCGACGCGGTCACCTTCGTCGACGCGCTCTACTCGGTCGGCATCGAGATGGCCTGTCGGCAGCTCGCGGCCGTGGCCCCGCTGATCGAGCAGGCCAGCATCGGCAACAAGCCGTGCCCGCACCTGGTCGCGCAGCTCAACCAGGAGCACCAGTACACGCAGGAGTCGGTGCGGCTGCTCAACCGCTTCAAGTACTCGCACGCGTGGCACAAGCCGCACGTGCTCATGCAGACCGCGCTGTACGAGCTCGCCGAGATCGCCGAGCTCTACCACCTGCAGGATCCCAGGCACTGGACGCGCGAGAACCTCGATCGTCACTATCGCCTGCAGTGGGGCAGCGCGGCCCGGCGCGACGCGTTGGTCGACTTCATGAGCAGCTCCGAGCCTGACGGCGAGCGCGACCGCATGAGCGACGCGCTGCTGGCCAAGGCGCTGCTGCCCGGGCGCTTGATCTACACGGTCACGTATCCGCTCTGGCACCTGCCGAAGGCGCGGCCGTACTTCTTCATCATCACGCGCGCGTGGGGCTACATGGAGCGGATGGCTCAGCGCCACGCGCTGTGGCCCGACTTCCTCACGCTGATGGCCGGGCCGCGGCGCGCCGACATGCTCGGGATGCGGCAAGCGACCCACTCGTGAGCGACCCGCTGCCTCGCGACCGCCGGTTCGAGAGCGTGCGCGAGCGCGACGCTCTGCTCGCGCAGCTGCAGCGCATCCCCTGCTTTCGCACGGCCACCGACGACGAGGTCACCACCTCGTTCGCCGCCTACGAGTCGGGCGACTTCGACCGATTGTGCGCGGTGTGGCGCGAGCGGGCCGAGCCCACCCGCGCGCAGCTGCCCACCGCGCTGGGCCTCGCGTATCGGAATGCGGGTTGGGCTCCGCCGATGGTCAACGCAACGATCTTCCTATTCAGCGTCCGCGCAGTCCTGCGGGCGGGCGAGCGATTTCGCCGTGGGCTCTCGCCCGACGTGCGCCGAGCGCTGCACCACGAGTTCCCCTGGCTCGAGCGTCGGCATGAGCACATTCCGCCCGGCTACACGCCCGACTTCGAGTTTCCGGCCGCGTTCACGCGCTTCATCGAGCATGGCGATCTCGACGATTCGCGCGCGCGCTGGCAGCTCGCGGTCGGGCTCAACGAGGTCCAACAAAGCACCTATTCAGCGTTCGCGGCCGAGCTCTTTCGCCTGCCCGAGCTCCACCGCCACGCCGCGCGCGAGCGGGCGCTGGCCGTGAACTACTTCAGCCACTGGGCGCCGCGCTGCAGCGAGGCGCTGTGGCGCGAGACCATCTGGGTGCTCGACGCCCTCAATGCAGCCACCTTCGAGCTGGTGCTCGGGCTGTTGCCGCGAGCGCTCGCGCCGATCGGACCGCTCGGAATCCGCGCTCGGCGGTTGCAGTGGCGATCGTTCGTCCGCGCGCTCGAGACCCCACAATGGCTCCATCCGCTCGGCGAGTGACGCTTCCCCACGACGCGCGTGCCATGTATCTTCGGGGCCATGTCGCGCTCCCGCCTTGGTCTGTGGTTCGTGCTCAGCAATCTCGCGGTCGTGGTCCTCGGCTGTGCCGAGGATCCTAGCGGTGACGGCGGGGATGCTGGCGATCCGCCGGCGTGCGTCGGTGGCCAGTACTGCCTGGGCGGGCTCACGTGCGTCGACGGGTTCTGCATCGACACGTCGGAGACGGGCGAGGGTGATGGTGATGGCGACCCCACGGGCGACGGCGATCCCACGGGCGATGGTGACCCCACGGGCGATGGCGATGGCGACCCCACTGGCGATGGCGACCCCACTGGCGATGGCGATCCCACTGGCGATGGCGATCCCACTGGCGATGGCGACCCCACGGGCGATGGCGATCCATCCGGCGATGGCGACGGCGACCCCATCGTGAACTGCAGCACCTGGTCGCAAAATTGCCCCAACGGGCAGAAGTGTGTCCCGTACGCCGACGGCGAGAGCGAGTGGAACGCCACCAAGTGCGTGCCGGTCACGGGCACGCACACGCTCGGTCAAACCTGCGGATACGACGGCCCGGCGCAGGCGACCGACACCTGCGTCGAAGGCCTGATGTGCTGGACCGGCACCACCGCGGCAGGCAACGGCACCTGCGTCGAGATTTGCGGCGGCAATGCGAACTCGCCGACGTGCTCGGGCGGCAAGCTCTGCTCGATCACCCACGACTACGTGGTGGCAATGTGCCTCGACACCTGCAATCCACTGACGCAGAACTGCCCCGCTTTCGGTGAGGCCTGCTACATCGCCAGCGGCGAATTGGGCTGTTGGGACGTCGGTCAGGTCCCCGTCGGTGGATTCTGCGAATACGCGAACAGCTGCCAGGAGGGCGATGTCTGCTTGAACGCCAACACGCTGCCGATGGGAACGTGCGAGGGCGGCTATTGCTGCACTTCCTGGTGCGACCTCGACGCTCCATCGTGCCCGATCCCGGGTACCACCTGCGTGCCATTCGACACGCTCGGCAACTGGAATACGCAGCTCGGAATGGAGAACCTCGGCTACTGCATCGAGCCGTAAAAGCACTTCCACACAATGCGAGGGTCGTGTATGTTCGACCTCATGTGGCGCCCTCGCATTGATCGTTGGTTCGTGCTCAACGGGCTCGTGCTCTCGTCGCTGGGCTTGGCCCTCGGCGGGGCCCTCGGCTGTGCCGAAGAGGATCCGGGCACCGGCGACAGCGGAGGGGCGCCGGCGTGTGTTGGTGGTCAGTACTGCCTGGACGGGCTCACGTGCGTCGACGGGTTCTGCATCGACACGTCGGAGACGGGCGGCGACGGTGACGGTGATGACGATCCGACCGGCGACGGCGATCCGACCGGTGATGGCGATCCGACCGGCGACGGTGATCCAACCGGCGACGGTGATCCGACCGGCGACGGCGATCCGACCGGCGACGGCGATCCAACCGGCGACGGCGATCCAACCGGTGACGGCGATCCAAGCGGCGACGGTGACGGCGACCCCAATCAGGACTGCAACTTCTGGTCGCAAGATTGTGGCAACGGGCAAAAGTGTGTCCCCTACGCCGACGGCGGATCCGAGTGGAACGCCTATAAATGCGTGCCGGTCACGGGCACCCACACCGTCAATCAATCGTGCGGATACGACGGCTCGGTCGCGGCGACCGACACTTGCGTGGCCGGCACGATGTGTTGGACCGGCAGCACGAACGCCGGCAACGGCTTCTGCGTCGAGCTGTGTGGCGGCAGCCCGAACCTCCCGACCTGCTCCGGTGGCAAGCTGTGCTTGGGCTATCACGACCCCGTGAACTTCTGCTCGGATCTGTGCCACCCGTTGGAGCAGAACTGCGCGGGCGCGAACGATGCTTGTTATTACAGCAACGAGCAATTCGCCTGCGAGGACGACGGCACGCTCCCGACCGGCTCCGTCTGCATGTACATCAACGACTGCTCGCCCGGTCACCTCTGCACGAACGCGGCCTACCTGCCGGACTGCGCGGGCGAGGCTTGCTGCTCGGAGTTCTGCGATCTCGACGAGCCGTCCACGTGCAGCTTGCCGGGCACCGTCTGCTCCGAGGTGTTCGGCCAGTCGCCGCCGGGCTTCGAGAGCATCGGGCTCTGCACGATTCCCTGAAAGCGGGTCGACGGCCACTCCTCGGCTTGTGCGTGTGAGTGTAGATTGTCCGCGGCAGCATGCCCGCGCCGCTCCATCGCCACCTCAGCGTCGAGGCCGTCACCGCGGCGGCCTTCGACCCCTACGCGCTGCTCGCCAGCTGCGCCGATCGTCAGCATGTGGCGCTGCTCGAGAACCCCGGCGCGCCGTCCCGCTTCGGTCGCTACTCCTACTTTTGTTGCGACCCGCTCTGGGTGTTTCGCAGCAAGCGCGAGCGGGCCTGGGCTGGCCCGCCGGGAGCCGAGCGCGAGCTCGACGGCGACCCGCTCGCGGAGCTCGGCGCGCTGCTTCGCCGCTTTCGTGCCGATCGCGATCTCTGGCGGCCTGGGCTGCCGCCGTTCTGCGGCGGTGCGGTCGGCTATCTCGGCTACGAGCTGCTGTACTTGATCGAGTCGCTGCCCGATCTCGGCCGTGACGACCTCGCGCTTCCCGACATCGAGCTGTTCTTCACCGGCCTGGTGTTCGCCAAGGATCATCTCGAGGACCGCGCGTGGATCCTCGCCACGGGCTTCGGCGAGAGCACGGCGGCGGCCGAAGCCGAGGCCGACCAGCGCCTCGCCGCCGGACGCGAGCGCCTCGCCCAGCTCGCGCCCGAGCGCCGGCCCACGCCGCCGCCTCCACGCCCGCGCTTGCACGAGCAGGATCTGGCGCGCCGCGGTATCACGGCTTGCGTCGATCGTCGCGGCTACCTCGACGCGATCGCCGACATCAAGCAGAACATCCTGGCCGGCAACGTGTTCGAGGTCTGCCTGACGCAGCGCTTCGATCTGCGCCTGGCTCGATCGGGCGTCGAGCTCTACGAGGCGCTGCGCACCGTCAACCCGGCGCCGATGACCGCCTATCTGCGCTCTGCCGAGCTCGAGGTGCTGTCGTCCTCGCCCGAGCGCTTCTTGTCGCTCGATCGCGCGGGCGTGGTCGAGACCCGGCCGATCAAGGGCACGCGCCCGCGCGGCGACACGCCCGAGCGCGACGCGGCGCTGCGCGACAGCCTCGCGCAATCCGAGAAGGATCGGGCCGAGAACCTGATGATCGTCGATCTCGCGCGCAACGATCTCGGCAAGGTCTGTCGCTTCGGCACGGTCGAGGTCACCGAATTGTGTGCGATCGAGGCCTACGAATATACCTGGCAGATGGTCTCGACCATCCGCGGCGTGGTCGAGGATCGCCACGACATCGTCGCGTTGCTGCGCGCCGCGTTCCCGGGCGGCTCGATGACCGGCGCGCCGAAGATCGCGGCGATGACCCTCATCGATCGGCTGGAGCCGACCAAGCGCGGCGTGTTCTCGGGCTCGATCGGCTACATCGACTTCGACGGCGCGATGGACTGGAGCATCGTCATTCGCACCTTCATCAAGAAGGGCGAGCTGCTCACCTTCCACGTCGGCGGGGCGATCGTCGCCGACTCCGATCCCGAGGACGAGTATCAAGAGACGCTCGACAAGGCCAACGGCCTGATCGCCGCGATCGACATGCTCGCGGAGGCCCGGCGATGAGCCATCGCGTGATCATCCTCGATAACTACGACTCGTTCGTCTACAACCTCTATCAGGCGGTCGGCGAGGTGACCGGCGTGGCCGCGCGAGTCGTGCGAAACGACGCGATCACGATCGATGAATTGCTCGCCGCAGACCCCACACATTTGATCATCTCGCCCGGCCCCGGCACGCCCGAGGACCCTGCGTATTTTGGCGTGTGCCGGGCCGCCATCCTGCAGCTGGGCCCGCGCGTGCCCACGCTCGGCGTGTGCCTCGGACACCAGGGCATCGCCGCTGCGTTCGGCGGGCGTGTGGTTCGGGCCCCGCAGGTCATGCACGGCAAGACCAGCCTGATCGAGCACGACGGCAGCGGGCTGTTCGCGGGGCTGAGCTCGCCGCTTCGAGTCATGCGCTACCACTCGCTGGTGGTCGACCCTGCGTCGCTGCCCGAGGTGCTGGTCGCTACCAGCTGGACTCACGATGGGGTGTGCATGAGCCTGGCGCACCGCGAGTGGCCGATCGTCGGCGTGCAGTTTCACCCGGAGTCGATCGGCACGCAGGACGGCAAGCGGCTGCTAGGGAATTTTCTCGCGCGCTGAGGGCCGGTCGGGCCGGATCGTGATGTTCTTTGCCGGGGACGCTCGGCCGGGCTCCTCGCAAAGAAGATTCTCTCCGCGGCGCCCTCGGCCGGGCGCTTCGCAAGGACCGATCTCACCGACGCGCCCTCGGCCGGGCTCCTCGCAAAGAAAATTCTTTCCGCGGTGCCCTCGGCCGGGTGGGGTCGGTAAGATCGATCTCACCGCGGTGCCCTCGGCCGGGCTCCACGCAAAGAAAATTCTCTCCGCGGTGCCCTCCGCCGGGCGCCTCGCAAAGAAAATTCTCACTGGGGTGCCCTCGGCCGGGCGCCTCGGCCTCGAGGTAGAGCACCTGACCGATCGCGCCCGCTTCCCAGTGCAGGTGCCGATA
>DATLLB010000459.1:0-5329 GCA_035538075.1 Enhygromyxa sp. | reverse complement strand
GGTTGGGCGCGCGCAGCTGAAGGAGGTCACCGTCGACGCTGGCCAGGCGGATCGGCCGCAGCCACATGTCGAAGGTCTGCCTGTCAAGACGGGGTTCGAGCCCGTGCAGTGCCTCGCTCCAGATGTCGGCCATGGTCCTCCTATCCACAGCTTCGCCGGTTGCTGTGGGAAACGCGCAAATACTCGAAATTGTTGGGGAAATTTCGAAGCAAAGAAGGGTCGTCCACAGCCCTGTGGAAACTGTGGACTGCGGGGTTTGCGTGGAGCCAGCCGCGCTAGACGCGGACAATCGATAGCGCAGAGCGCACGGCCAATCGTCGATTTGCTGGGCTGGGCGTCACGGGATTCGCGCGGTCCCGGCCCGAAGGCCAGCCGTCGCGTCAGGGCTGGGGTTTGTAATCAGGCAGGGCCTGGTCCTGCAAGCGCCGCTGTTAGCGCCGATCTCAAGTGTCGGAGATCATTGGATTTCGGACAGTGACGCCGGAACGCGACCCTAGCGCCACGCTCCTGACACGAGCCCTTGCGGAGCTCGATATGCTTGAAATTATTAGTAAAAGATCACAACGGCGGAACCCCGCCCGCACCCGGCGGCAAGAGCAGCGAGTTTGCGCGACCGAGAACGCGCAAGCCGGCTTGGCAAGCGAGTTTGCGCGTTCGACCCGAAGTACCGTCTGAGCGATCGCGGGTCCGTGCCAAGGTGCTCGAGCGGGGTAGAGCGGCGAGCGACAATGTTCGGCGCGGTTCACCGATCCGAGGATCGCCGATCGGGATCGCGGATCTCGCGATCGAGGGTGATCGAGCCGAAGCGGAGGGCAGGTTGGCATGTCGACCCGAAGGCGTGCGGCAAGCCGTTGTACGGCCCACGAGCGCAGGTTTGACAGTGTCAAAACCCGCTGCTATCGATCCGCCCCTTCGCACCCCCTGGGATCCGGACATGACCAAGCGTACTTACCAGCCCCACAACCTCAGCCGGGCCCGCACTCACGGATTTCGGGCGCGGATGGCCACCAAGAACGGTCGCAAGGTGATCGCGGCCCGTCGTCGTCGCGGTCGCAAGCGCCTCGGCACGACCACCGGCGGCAAGTGAGCCGAACGAGCTCGAGCTGCGGACCGACCTCCCTTCACGGGATGGGTCGTCCGATCGGTTCGAGCTCTCTTGTTTTTCTCGGTTTGTTTTTTCGTGGTGCGCCCGCATGGATTCCCGGCCCGTCTGCGACTCAAGCAGCGGCGCGAATTCCTGCGGGTGCAACGTGGCGGACGCAAGCATCAGCTGCGTCACTTCATCGTCTTCGCGGCGCCGTGTGTGCCTGCGCGCGAGAGCTCGAGCGAGCCGTCGCCGACCCGACTCGGGATCACGGTGACGCGCAAGGTCGGCAACGCGGTGCAGCGCAACCGGATCAAGCGGATGGTTCGCGAGGTCTTTCGGCAAAACCGCGAGCGGCTGCCGAGCGGGATCGATCTGGTCTTCGTCGCCAAGCAAGGTGCGGCCGAGGCCGACTTCGCCGGAGTGCTCGCCGACTTCGAGGCGTTGCTGCGCCGCGGCCAGCTAGTCGGCGGCGAGCGACGCGAGCGCCGGGATCGGTGATGCGATGAAGCTGCTCTCGCTGCTCTCGAGCCTACCGCGCCGGATTGCGATCGGGCTGATCCGCCTCTATCAGCTGACGATCTCGCCGATGCTCGGCCCGGCCTGTCGGTTCGCGCCGAGCTGCTCGCACTACGCTCAGGCGTGCTTGCGCGACCATGGCCTCGTGCGTGGCAGTTGGCTCACGCTGCGGAGGCTGTCGCGCTGTCACCCCTTTCACCCTGGTGGCTATGATCCGCCACCGCCGGCCCTCGCCGCACACGAAGCGCGCTCGGGCTCCAACTCGGGAATCTCCAGCTGACACACGTCATTCGGAGAGCCCAAGAGGATGACGACGTGATTCATCGAAGCAGGAGGATGCGGTCTTGACCGAGCTCAAGATGAGCCATCGCGTTGCGCTGGCCGTGATCATCTCGGTGCTGATCTTGGTCGGGTACAACTTCTTGTTCCCGCCGCCCGAGCCGACGCCCGAGAGCGACGAAGCCGGCGAGACTGCGGGCGAGCCCGTGCAGGCCGAGGGTGACGAGGCGCCCAAGCCCGCGGGCGGTGAGGTCGAGAAGATCGAGCCCACGCCCACGCAGCCCGAGCCGGCCGCGCCGGTCACCGAGCAGGTCGAGCATCGCCTGCAAAACGAGCTGCTGGCGATCACGGTCGACAACCAGCCGGGCGGGCTGATCACCGCCGTCGAGCCGCTCGACGAGCAGTTCGCCGGCATCGACTTCCTGATGCTGAACGACGGGGGCGGGCGCACGCTCGAGTTCGGGTTCGGCATCGACGAGACCGACTTCGCGTGGTCGCGGATCCCCGCGCAGGTCCGCAGCAAGGACGATCGCCACATCGAGCTCGGGCGCCGCCAGGGCGACGTCGAGGTGATCGAGACGCTCACGCTGCTCGACGGCTACGAGGCCCGCTACGAGGTCGTGGTCCGCAACCACAGCCAGGGCCAGCAGAACCACCGGCTCGAGCTGACCTCGCGCATGGGGCTCGGCGCCGAGCAGAGCCGCTACGACATCCATCGCGCGCTGTGCCGGAGCCCCGAGGATCTCGAGGACTTCGACTTCGACGACGTCGAGGACGAGACCGAGACGGTCAAGGGCGTCGACTGGTTCGCGCTCGACAGCAAGTACTTCGTCCAGACCGTGGTCCCGGCCGAGCGCCTGTCGAGCTGCACGATCGCCAGCGACGAAGCCGGCCTCGCGCTGCTCAACACCGGCAGCGGCCGGATGATCACGCTCGGGCCCGGCGAGCAGAAGCGCTACGTGTTCGGGCTGTTCGTCGGCGCCAAGGTCGACTCGATGCTGCAGGCGTTCCCGAGCAGCGCCGGTCTCGCTGAAGCGCTGCCGCCCGCCGATCTGACCGAGGCGATCGACTGGGGCTGGTTCGGCCGCCTGTCGAAATTCCTCGGCACGATGATGCTCGACCTGCTGCGCTGGTTCTACTCGCTGACCGGCATCTGGGGCGTGGCGATCATCATGCTGACCGTCGTGGTCAAGCTCGTGCTGCTGCCGCTGACCATCAAGCAGTACGCCTCCATGCGGCGCATGAAAGAGATGCAGCCGGAGATGGAGCGGATCCGCGAGAAGTACGGCGACGACAAGCTCAAGCAGCAGCAGGAGATGCAGGCGCTGTTTCAGCGGACCGGCGTCAACCCGCTGGCCGGCTGCATGCCGATGCTGCTGCAGTTCCCGGTCTGGATCGCGCTCTACGCGATGCTCGGGGCGGTCGTCGACCTCTACCACGAGTCGTTCTTGTGGCTGCCCGACCTGACCCAGCCGGATCCGTACTACATCCTGCCGATCTCGATGGGCGGGTTGATGTTCATCCAGACCAAGATGAACCCGACCGCCGGCGATGCTGCGCAGGCGAAGATGATGATGTGGATGATGCCCGGCATCTTCGTCGTGATGATGCTGTTCCTGCCCTCGGGCCTAGGCGTCTACATCTTCGCCAACATCGTGCTGTCGCTGATCCAGAGCTTCGTGCAGCTGCGGATCAAGCCCAAGGACGGCGCCGATGCGGCGCAAGCCGCCACTTCGGCCGAACACGGCAAGGGCCCGGCCAAGCCGGGGCCCGGCAAGGGCAAGGGCAAGGGCAAGTGACCCTTCCATCCGCCCCCGGCTCGCACTAGAGTTTGCCACCCACGGAGCCGCCGACGTGTCCGACGAAGCCAACAGCCGCAAGGAAGACGATCTCGAGCAACGCATCACCGAAGCCGTCCCGGTGGTCCGCTCGTTCCTCGAGACCGTGCTCGGACTGCTCGGCGTCGAGGTCGAGGTCGACATCGACGTGGAGGACGACGGCCTGCACTGCGACCTCAACACCGGCGACGAAGAAGGTGGCCTGCTGATCGGTCGCCACGGTGCGACCCTCGACGCGCTGCAGTACCTCACGCTCCGCGTGCTGCAGGCCGAGGGGCTCGGGCGCATGCGCATCACCTTGGATGTCGGCGGCTATCGAAACCGCCGCGAGAAGGTGCTGCGCGAGCTGGCCCAGAGCGTGGCCAAGAAGGTGCTCGACAGCGGGCGGCCGTATCACTTCGATCCCATGAGCGCGATGGAGCGGCGAGTCGTGCACATGGTGATGAGCGAGATCGACGGGCTGCGCACCGAGTCCGAAGGCGAAGGCCGACGCCGGCACGTCGTGGTCTTCAAAGACTAGGTTGGACGAGCGCAGCACTCTGGTGGGCGTTGCGACCGGGACCCCCGATGGTGGGGTTGCGATCGTGCGCTTGTCGGGGCCGCAGGCGCTCGCGCTCGCGAATGGGCTGGTGATCGGCGGGCTCCCGCCCGCGCGCACGCTCGCGCTGCGGCAGCTGCAAAACCGCGAGCAAGCGCTGGTCGCCGTGATGCTCGGGCCGCGCTCGTTCACGGGCGAGGACACGGTCGAGCTGCACGTCCACGGCGGCGTGCGCAACGTCGGCGACGTGGTCGAGCGGCTGATCGCGGCGGGGGCCGAGCCGGCCGGGCCGGGTGACTTCACGCGGCGAGCGTTCGAGAACGGGCGCTTGAGCCTCGATCAGGCCGAGGGCATCGCGGCGGTGATCGGCGCCCGCACGCAGGCGGCCCTCGAGCAGGCGCGGCGCTTGGTGGCCGGCGAGCTCGGTCGCGCGGTCGAGCAGGTGCGCGAGCGCGCAGCGCTGCTGCGGGTCGAGATCGAGGCCAACCTCGACTTCCCCGAGGACGTGGCCGCGCAGGACGAAGCTCGCTTCGCACGGACGATCGCGGCGCTCGAGCGCGAGGTCGAGACCTGGCTGTCGGGCTTCGAGCGCGGCCGCAGGGCTCGCGAGCGCGCGCGCGTGGTGATCGCGGGGCCGCCCAACGCAGGCAAGAGCGCCCTGTTCAACGCGCTGCTCGGACGCCGACGCGCGCTGGTCTCCGCCGAGGCCGGGACCACGCGCGACTACGTCGAGGCCGAGCTCGCGATCGGCGGGCGCGAGCTGTGCCTGGTCGACACCGCCGGGCTGCGAGCGAGCGAGGATCACATCGAGGTCGCCGGCGTCGAGCTCGGCCGCGAGCAGATCGCCGGGGCCGACGTGATCGTGTGGGTCGAAGGCGCCGATCAAGAGGTGCACCCCGAGGCCGAGCGCGAGCTCGCTAGCGCCGGCTCGGCGCCGGTGATCCACGTCGAGAACAAGATCGATCTGGGCCCGCGTCGGCCGGGTTGGCTGGGCGTGAGCGCCGAGACCGGAGTCGCGCTCGAGCACCTGCGCGAGCGTCTCGGCGACGCGCTCGCGCTCGACGGCGATCA
>DATLLB010000458.1:0-14936 GCA_035538075.1 Enhygromyxa sp. | reverse complement strand
GTGACTCACGGTCGGACACAAACGTGCCAGGCGGTTCCGCGGAACCCTCGATCACGACCGTTGAGACATCGCGGAGACGGTCTGAGATCCAGTGCTTGGAATTTGAGAACCTACCCGGTACTCCGCCCTGCCGTCACAATTGGGCATCCGGTTCCGGAAATTCGGCAGCACTGATCGGACCTAGAACCGAATTCCCAGCTGCGCCTGGATGGTCTGCGCTGCCTTGCCGTCCAGCCGCAGCCGCGTCGGATCCCCGTTCGCGTCGACCCGCTCGACGACCGGCTGCCACGCGCCAAACGGGAACATCACGCCGTACTGCAGCTGGAAGAACAGCGGCTCGTCAGCATCGTGGTAGCGCGCCGACGCGGCGAGCTCGAGACCCCACAGCGACTTGTCGCCGGCCAGTGTGCCCCGCCGATCGACAGCGCCGGCGAACTCGATGTCGGCGCGGGCGCTGAGGTTGTTCTGGAAGAAGTAGAACGCGAGCCAGGGCTTGACGTAGGCGGCGTTGGCCACGGTGCCGAGCAGCTCGCGGAACAGCAGGAGGTCCTGCATGTAGGCCGGGTTGAAGCGGAAGGTACCGAGCGCGGCGTAGTCGGGGCCGACGTCGGGATCGCTGTAGGGCATCGGCGAGGTGTAGTTGAACTGGTGCGGCGGGGAGCTGTCGCCGCTGGCGAAGCCATGATCGACGCCGATGTGGAGGCGATCCTGGAAGAGGCCGTACTTGAACTCGAGCGCGTAGCCGGCCTGGAAGACGCGGGTGAGCTCGTCGGCGACCACGACGTCGATGTTGAACTCGTCGGAGCTACGATCGACGTTCATGTCGCGGTGGCGGAAGCTGCCGACCACGACGGCGGCCTCGGCCTCGAT
Source organism: Enhygromyxa sp. (assembly GCA_035538075.1). Taxonomy (GTDB): domain Bacteria; phylum Myxococcota_A; class Polyangia; order Nannocystales; family Nannocystaceae; genus Plesiocystis. The sequence goes on along the minus strand of DATLLB010000458.1, from coordinate 14,066 downwards.
CCGCATGGTTCGCCAGTTGATGCGCAGCCACAGGTCGGGGGTCAGCAGCCAGCCGCGGCGATGGACCAGCGAGTTGGCGTAGTTCTGCAGGCCGTCGTCGCCGTCCTCGTCGTAGCCGCCGTTCCCGAGCGGGACACCAGCGTGATAGATGCCCTCGGGATCGAGCTCGGGATCGAGGGTCGAGTTGCCGCTGAGGCCGTCGCCGAGGCCCGGGGCCCCGATCGCGCGGTCGATGTTCTGCCAGCGCATCCAGGTCTTGAGGCCGTAGTTCACGACCGGGGTGCCGGCCGAGAGCTTGCGCTGCAGCATGTTCGCGTCGTCGTGGCGCTCGACCCAGACGCTGAACTGGTGGACGTTGTCGTAGAGCTCGGCCGAGAAGGTCTGGCCGGTCAGGTTGCCGCTGGCCCAGCGCGGGCCGAGCAGCTGCGCGGTGGTCGGGCCGCTCGCGGCCCAGTCGTAGCTGACACCGAGCGTGATCGCGTTGCGCTTGTCGGGGCCGAAGTCGAACGACAGCCGCACGGTGTCGACCGAGTCGCCGTAGTCGGTGTCGACCATGCGAATGATGTCGGCCTGCTCGCCGCGGGCGTAGCCGTTGCCGTCGTTCTGGACGATGCCGAGGCCCCAGTGGTTGGGCATGCGGCCGAACTCGAGCTTGAGGCCGAAGCCGAAGCGGACCTCACCCCACGCGCGCTTGACCGTGATCGAGTCGTTGAACGAGTTGATGCCCTCGGTCGGCGGAAACTGGGTGCGGGTGAACAGATCGATCGGCGCCCACGGGTTGTCGGCCGCGAACGAGTCGGGCGTGCTGCCGAGCACCAGGTTGTCGAGCAGGTCGACCTGCGCGTGGATCTTGATCGTGTCGGTGACGTGGATCGTGGGCTCGAGGCGCAGGCGCAGGTTGCCGCCACCGGCCCCGCGGCGCCGTGCACAGCGAGAGCCGATGCGCTGCTGCGAGACCCCGCGCGCGCTCAGCTGCGCCGCACAGTTGGCCTGGTTGAAGGTCGGGCCGTCGGGCGTGGTCTCGTTGGTCTCGGCCGGCGGAACAAAAAATTTGTTGCCGCCCTGATCGTTCTCGTTGAACTCGAGCGCGAGGTCGAGGCGGTGGAAGTAGTCGGCCCGCATGCGCAGGTTGCCGTGCAGCTCGAACAGCTGCAGGCGTCGACGCGACTCGGGCTGCGCGGGCACGGGCACGACCGGCGCGAGCGCTCCCTTGTCCTTGGGCGCAGCCTCGGCCGGGCCTTCCTTGTCGCCTTCTTCGGGGCCGGTCGGCGCCGCGCCGCCGCCGGGCATGCCTCCCATGCCGCCGCCGGGCGGAGGCGGGCTGGCCAGGGCGGTGGACTCGAAGCCGATTCCAAAGACGCCGAGCCCGAGCGACAGCGCGAGGACCGGTCCAGCGAAGGAGAGTGGTCGCCGAAGTTCGGGCATGAAAGGCGGGGCACGATAGCGGCCGCAACCACCACCGTCAACTTGCTGGAATCGCCGGTTTTTGCCTCGCCGAGCGGGTTTGCGAGGAATTTCGTCGCTCGCGGGTGACCCGCCCTGGCCGATGAAAGGTCGCGAAGTGGATCACGTTGGCTGGGCTTGCGTAGAGTCCGGGCTGTGAGCGCCAGCAAGTGGCAGCCGGGGCAGCTGTTGTTCGTGGGCTTCGAGGGCTTGGAGATCCCGCCCGAGCTCGGCAAGCAGATCCAAGCTGGTCGCATCGGCGGCGTGGTGTTGTTTCGCCGCAACATCGGCGAGCCCGAGCAAGTGCGACTGCTGATCCGCCGCTTGCACGAGCTCGCGCCGGCCGATGCTCCGCTGACGGTCGCGATCGATCAGGAAGGTGGTCGGGTGCAGCGCCTGCGCGCGCCGTGGACCGAGTGGCCGCCCATGCGCACGCTCGGGGCTGGGTCGGTCGGGCAGACGGCGACGTTCGGCAAGGCGCTCGCGCTCGAGCTGCTCGACGTCGGTGTCGATCTCGACTTCGCGCCGGTCGTCGACGTCGACAGCAATCCGCAGAATCCGGTGATCGGGGATCGCAGCTTCGCTACCGATCCGGCGACCGTGGGTGCGCACGCGGGCGCGTTCATCGAGGCCATGCAGAGCGCCGGGGTCGCGTGCTGTGCCAAGCACTTCCCCGGGCATGGCGACACCGATCTCGACAGCCACCTTCATCTGCCGCGCCTCGACCTCGATCGCACGCGGCTCGATCGCACCGAGCTGCCGCCCTTTCGCGCTGCGATCGCGGCGGGCGTGGCCTCGATCATGACCGCGCACGTGCTGTTTCCGAAGCTCGATCCCAAGCGACCGGCCACGCTCTCGCCGTCGGTGATGGGCATGCTGCGGGACGAGCTCGGCTATGACGGGTTGGTGTTCAGCGACGACGTCGAGATGAAGGCGGTCGCGGATCACTTCTCGGTCGAGCAGCGCAGCCTCGGCGTGCTCGAGGCTGGGGTCGACGTGATCCTGGCCTGCTCGCAGGCCGACCTGCGCGACGAGATCCTGGCCAAGCTCGAGCGGGCGCCCGACAGCTTGATCGAGAATGCGCTGCGGCGGGTGGTCGCGTTCAAGCAGCGCTTCGGCGGCACGCCGCGGGTGGTGCCGATCACCGAGATCGGGCCGCCGTTTCGCTCCCACCAGGCGCTGGCGGATGTGCTGCGCGACGGCCAGCGCAGCGAAGAAGACGAGCACGATCCGACCGAGCGCGAGTGATACCGTACTCGGATGGCCGACGAGCCGACGCCCGTGTACCGAGCTCTGCGAGCGCTCGCGCGGGCGGCCTTGGGGTTGTTCTATCGCCACGTCGAGATCACCGGGCTCGAGCATGTCGACGCCGAGGCGCCGACGATCCTCGCGTCCACGCACCCAAACTCGATCGTCGATCCTTTGTTGGTGGGCCTGTGCGAGCAGCGGCAGGTGACCTTCTGCGCGCGCGATGGGCTGTTTCGGGTGCCGATCTTTGGCGCGCTGCTGCGGGCGATCGGGGCGGTGGCGATCCGGCGGCGCAGCGATCACGCGGGGCCGGTCGACAACGAGGATGCGTTCGCGGAGTGCCGCGCGGCGCTGGCTCGCGGCGGGGTGATCTCGATCTTTCCCGAGGGCAAGACGCACGCGCGACTGCGGGTCGAGCCGATCAAGACCGGGGTCGCGAGGATCGCTATCGATGCGCAGCGCGAGCTGGCGGGACGCAAGCTGCAGATTGTCCCGGTCGGGCTCAACTACTTGGTGCGCGAGGCCTTTCGGAGCGACGTGCACGTCGCGTTCGGTCCGCCGATCGACGTCGAGGCGACGCTGGCCGAGCTGCTCGAGACGCGCGCCGAGGTGGAGCTGGTCAAGGCATTGACCGAGCGGCTCGAGCATGAGCTGCGCAAGCTCACCGTCCACATCGAGGCGCAGGAGGACGAGCGGCTGATCGCTCAGGTGACCACGCTGATCATCGGCATCCGCGACGAGGCCGGGCTCGACGGCGAGGGCCAGTCGCCGGCCGAGCGCACCGCGTTGGTGCGGCGGGTGATCGACGCGTATCGCTGGCTCGAGCAGCGCGATCCGATCCGCTGCGCGCGGCTGCGGATCCGCTTGATGCACTACCTCGACGAGCGTCGGGCGCTGGGGCTCGGCGGGGTCGAGACCGCCCTGCAGAAGCGCCGAGAGAGGCGCTTTGGCCGGGAGGATCGCACGTTGTTCGGGCCGATCGGGCTGCTGCTCGGCGCACCGCTGGCGTTGCTCGGGATCGCGGGGACGATCCTTCCGTACGCGATCCTGCGTCTGCTGTTGTTGCTCGGGCGGCCGCGCAGCTATCGGATCGCGCTGATCAAATTGCTCGGCGGCGGACTTCTGTTCGCAGGCTGGTTCGCGCTGCTGATCTGGACGGCGTGGACGCTGATCGGGCCCGGGGTCGCGCTCGCGATCGGGCTGTCGTTGGTGCCGCTCGGCGTGTTCGCGCATCGCTATGTGATCGATTTACGGCTCTACCGCTTCGGGCTGCGCAAGAACGTGCGACGGCTGGTCCAGCGGCGCAGGTTCGTGCGCCTGGAGATCCGCCACCGCTGGCTGATGCGCGAGCTGACCGTGCTGCGCAGCGCCTACCTGGCCGAGCACCCGGTCGACGGCGCTACGGCAGCGCTCGACCGCGACTGACCGGATCGGGCCAGGCGGTCCACACGTTGCCGTCGTACTCGAGCCCGACCGCGAATTCGAATTCGTCGACGACGATCGTGAACAGGCTCGACTCGTCCCAACCCCAGCACGTCTGCACGACCGCCATGGCTGCGGCGAAGTGATCGACCAGCTCGGCATCGCTGCCGACCAGCGCCGCGTAGCCGGTCGCGTGATCGAGCACGAACGCGAGACCGCGACCACGCCCGTGCTCGGCCAGCAGCTGGCGGATAGCGTGCTGCTGCGCGATCGAGGGCGGCGCGAGGTTGGGGAACACCAGCAACAAGTCGCGCTCGCTCACCCGCACCTGGGCGACCTGGAAGGGCAAGTCCGCGACCTGATCGGCCCCCTGGACGAGCACTTGCCGACGGTTGCCGAAGTCGAAGGACCACAGCGTCCCCGAGCTCGGAGCCACGAATAGCGCCTCGTCGTGAATGCGAACGTCCACGGCCGAAAACGTACATGCTTCGCGGCGCCTCGCAAGCGCGAGCGCCGAGATTCCGAGCGCCGGGCGTGATCGCCCCAGACCTCCCGGTCTAGTTCTCGACCAATCAATGCACCGACACGATCGCGACCGGGCACGTCGCCTCGTTGAGGATGCGTTCGATTCGATGGCCGAAGAATGCCCGGACACTCGACACCCGCAGGCCGCTGCCGAGCACGATCACGTCGACGCTTCGTGCGGACGCGATCGCGAGGATTCCGGCGTCGGGCTCGCTGCCGTCGACGACCAGCGCCTCGGTCGTGGCTCCGAAACGCTCCGCCCAAGCGGCGTGGTGATCGACGACCTCGCGTGCCATCTCCACGCGTCCACCCTCGGCGCTGCGTGTCACGTGCATGACGATCAGCGTCGCGCGGGTGCTCGCAGCCAGCACCGCCGCGACCTCGACCGCGCGACGGCAGTGCTCGGTGCCCAGCGTCGGGGCCAGGATGACCTTGGGCGACCACGGCTCGAGCGGCGCTGCGTCGGCGAAGATCGGGTGCGGTGACTGGATCAGCATGGTCGCGCACGGTGCATGGCGGAGGAACTCGTCGGCGGTCTCGCCAAACAGCGCGTGGTTGCCGAGTCGCCGCCGCACGTCGGCGATCACCGCCAAGTCGTAGCCGCGCGCCGCCACGCCGAGCGCCAGCTTGGCGCGGGCGCGATCAGTCAGCGTGCGAACCTCGACCGCGCCACGCATGTTGCCGAACGCTCGGCGGATCTGTTCGGCCGCGCGCTTGGTCAGCGCCGCATAGCGACGCGAGAGCGATCGCCACGGCCACCACCAGCGCGTGTGCACGGCCGGCGAGCGGGCGTAGATGGCCGTGGCCTCGAGCGGTTGCTCGTGGCTCAGGTAGCCGACCAGCTGAGCCGGGACCCGCATGATCCCCGGCGTCCGCGACAGCACCATCACCCGTCGGACACCGCGGATGAAGCTGGCCGCGGCGATCTCTTCCTGCTCGAGTCGCTTGGCTTCGTCGGCGCCGATCTGCACCTTGGACAGCGTGTAGCGCAGCAGCGGCGGGGCCATCAGCGAGGTCACGATCGCGACCATCACGATGATCGAGTACATCTCGTTGGTCAGGATCCCGAGCCCGAGCCCGACCGTCGCGACCACGATCTCCATGGCCCCGCGCGCGTTCATGCCCGAGCCCATCGCCAGCCGCTCCCAGTGCGAGACGCCGGCCGCCCACGAGCCGATGTAGGCGCCGACGAATTTTCCGATGCAGGCGATCGCGAGCACGATCAGCCCGATCACGAATACGTCGGGATCGGCGAGTCGCAGCAGGTTCACCTTGACGCCGGCGGCGGCGAAGAAGATCGGGGCCAAGAACGAGTTGGTGATCAGCTCGAGCCCATGGCCGACCTCGTGGCGATAACGCGGGGCGCCGACCACCAGGATGCCGACCACGAACGCTCCGAGCACCGCCTCGATGCCCATCTGGTGGGTCAGCGCGGCGCCGCCGAAGGCCAGCACCAGCACGGTCGAGAGCTGGGCCCCGGCGCCGCCGAACCACTCGTCGCTGGTCTGGATGATGCGGCTGACGATGCGGGTCCCGACCGTGAACGCGATCAGCAGGAACAGCGCCGCGCCGCCGAGCGCCTGCGCGACCGAGAGCAGGTTGACGCTGCCGGCGGTCGCGAGCCCGGCCACGACCGAGAGCAGGATCCAGCCGATCGTGTCGTCGGTCATCGCGGCCGCGAGGATCAGCTGGCCGATGTCGCGGCGCGCGAGCTCGAGATCCATCAGCACCTTGGCGATCACCGGGACCGCCGAGATGCTCATCGCCACGGCCATGAACAGCGCGAACACCAGGCGGTTGTCGGGCTGCGCGAGGTAGTCGCCGGGCAGCAGCCAGCCGAGCGCGAGCCCGCTGGCGAACGGCACGATGATGCCGCCGGCCGAGACGATCAGCGCCGCCCGACCGCGGCGCTTGATCAGGCCGAGATCGGTCTCGAGCCCGGTCACGATCAGCAGGCACAGCACGCCGAGCCACGAGACCACCGCGAGCAGATCGGCCTGGTGCTGGCTGACGGGGAACACCGCGGACTGCAGCTCGGGCGCGAGCACGCCGAGCACCGAGGGCCCGAGCACCACGCCGGCCGCGAGCTCGCCGACAACCGCCGGCTGCCCGAGCTTGCGCATGACCTCGCCGAGGAAGCGCGCGACCAGCAGGAGCACCGCGATCTGCAAGAGCAGCAGGAACACGGCGTGGTGATCGAGCGACCGAATGAGCGTGCTGGTCGGCTCGCTGGAGATCCATGCAATTGAAGTCATCGCGCTCCTCGATCAGATCAGGTTGATGGAGCGCAGCTCCATCACGAGTGGGTGGGCGAGCGTCGGCGGCAGCGTCCAGTGCTGCTCGTGCTCGCGACTGGGGATCAACAAGCCGCGGGCCCGCAGCGCGCCGAGATCACCCTCGACCGCGCGGTTCGGGACCGCGAGCGCGGTGACCAGCTCGGTGCCGCTCAGGCTGCCGTGCTGGGCCAGCAGCGCGAGGATCAGCCGCTGCTCGAGCGCCAGCGCAGGCAGCCGTTCGCTGGCCGTGCGCGGCGTCTCGACCACGATCCGGCCCTCGCGGCGAGGATCCGGACGCGCACACGCGAGCCAGGTGTAGAGCGCCTGCCGAGGATTGCCGCCGGTGATGCGCTGCAGCTGGCGATGGAAAATCTCGCTGATTGACGGCGCGCGCAGTCGGGCGAGGCGATCGAGCAGGCGCCGGTGGCCGGCGTCGAGCTCGAGCTCGAAGCCCGACAGGCGATGGCGCGCGGCGATCAGCAGGCGCAGCTCGTCGGCGCTCATGCTCGGGACCTGCAGCACCGCCGGGATCCGATCGGCGAAGCCGAGTCGATGCAGGATCACCGTCGCGGCCGGCGTGGCCATCAGCACCAGCCACGCGGCCGCGCTCGCGCTGCGGTGGAGCAGCGTCAAGAACTCGCCCATGCGCGCGAGCCCGGCCGCGGACGGGGCCAGCATGCGCTCGGCGTTCTCGACCACGATCGCGCGCCGACGGCCGTGCGGTGGGGACAGCTGCGTGGCTGCGGCCGAGAGCTCGGCGAAGGTCCGCGGCTCGTCCGGGCAACCGAGCGCGCGCGCGAGCTGCTGCACGACGGAGGCTTCGTCGCGCAGGTGGGGACCGAGGCGCACCCACTGCACGTCGAGCGCGAACTCGCTGCACATCCGCGCGAGCACATGGTTGGTCAGCGTGCGCTTGCCGGCCCCGCGATCGCCATGCACGAGCAGCCACTGCGGCAGGCCCGAGGCCCAGCGGGTGATCGCGTCCGCGTACTCGCGCTCGAGCGCAGGGCGGGCGACGTAGAGCTCGGCGCTGTCGAGCGCCTTGCTGGTGAACAGCCGGCGATAGCCGAGCGGCAGCTCGCCGCCGAGCTCGGTCGGATCGGTGAGCGGCGGAGCCTCGGGCTCGCGCAACTGCTCGACCGCGCCGAGCGTGCGCAGCTCGGTCGCGAGTTGCCCGGCGATCGGCAGCAGCGATCGATAGCTGCGCTCGAGCTGCTGCAGCGCTCGGCGTGCGGGGCCTGGCTGGACCGGACCAGCCTCGCGCGTGCGGTCGTGCTCGGCCAGGCGCCGGAGCAGCTCGTCGGGGCGGTGGGCACAATAAGGTGCGCACGCGTCCTGCAAGGCCGCCGCGCTGCGCTCGATGAACTCGAGCTTGGCCCCACGCGCTCGCGCGGCCGCGCTGCGCTGCAGCTCGACCAGCAATTGCTCGACGCGATCGGAGCCGGTGCGCGCGAGCTCCTCGGCCTCGGCGTCCTCGCGCTCGGTCGCGTGGCGCTGCACGGCCAGCACGTAGTAGTCGAGCGTGCGCTGGACCTCGGCGATGCGGCGGTTGCTGTCCTGCAGGACCGCCGCGAGCGTGTGCCCGAGCGTGACGAAGGCCGGCTCGAGGTCGGGCCACAGCGCGACCTCCAAGTAGCGACGCAGCGGCACCTCGACGCGCGCGCCATCGTCATGCAGCGCGACAGTCTCGGCTTGCGCGGCGATCAGCTGCTGCAGCTCGGTGGCCAGAGCGAGCAACGGCTGGTCGCGCACGAGTCGATCGAGCCCGGCTTCGACCGCGGCCCGCATCGCCTGCAGTCGTGGGTGCGCGTCGACGTCGAGCCAGCGACCACCGCCGACCGCGAGCGAGGTCTGCATCGTCGTGTCGATCAGCTCGCCGAGCCGCTGTTGGAAGCCGGCGAACGTGGCGATGAACTCGCTCAGCTCGGACGGCGGCAGCATGCGAAGCGGCGTGCTCCTCGGTGGACGACGATCTGCGCGTTACACGTGCCATGCAGCCTAGGCGCATGTTCCGCGTCGAAAAACGCTGTTTCATGTGCTTCTTGCGAAGGCACGCCTGTCGATGATAAGTAGAAAGTTAACGCTTATCAAGCAGCCAAGCTCGGGAGTGGAGCGCGCCAATTCGCGGCGGGCTACCACACGGGAGCGTGTCCTCCATGCTCGATCCACTGCCGCGATTCATCGCGCAGATCATCGCGATCGTGCTGCTGTCCCGCGTCGTCGGACTGGCGACGCGCAAGCTCGGGCAGCCGATGGTCGTGGCCGAGATCGCGGCCGGCATCTTGCTGGGTCCGTCGGTGCTGGGCTGGTTGCTGCCGGAGGTGTGGGCCGGACTGTTCGCACCGGAGTCGCTCGAGCTGCTGCACTTGGTCAGCAACCTCGGGCTGGTGCTGTTCATGTTTCTGATCGGCCTCGAGTTCGATCCCAAGCTCTCGCGCGAGCGCGTGCGTGCGGCCTTGCTGACCTCGCAGGCCGGGCTCTTGGTCCCGCTCGCGCTCGGGGTCCTGCTCGCGCTGCAGCTGCACGACGAGCTCGCGCCGTCGAGCGTGTCGGCCGGCGGCTTCGCGCTGTTCTTCGGGGTGGTGCTGAGCATCTCAGCGTTTCCGGTCGTGGCGCGGATCCTGGCCGAGCGCCGACTGCTGCGATCGCGGGTCGGCGTCGTCACGATCACCTGCGTGGCGATCGACGATCTGATCGCGTGGTGTCTGGCCGCGTTCGTGGTTGGTTGGGCGCGCGCCGACGGAGTGGCTGCGGCCGCGTGGACCTCGGCGCTGGCGCTGGTCTACGTGGCCGCGATGCTGCTGCTCGTGCGACCGCTGCTCGAGCGCCTCGCCCGGCGCTTCGCCGGCTCGCCCGAGCTCGGCCACGATCGGATCGCGGTGGTCATGCTGCTGCTGTTCGCGTCGAGCTGGGCGACCGCGATGATCGGCATCCACGCGATGTTCGGCGCGTTCTTGTTCGGCGCCATCCTGCCGCGCGACGGCGGGCTCGCGCACGCGCTGGCCGACAAGCTCGAGGACGTGGTCGTGGTGGTGTTGCTGCCGCTGTTCTTCGCCTACAGCGGCGTGCGCACGCACATCGGGCTGCTCGACTCGAGCGCCGCGTGGTTGACCTGCGCGCTGATCTTGGTGGTCGCGTGCGTGGGCAAGCTCGGCGCGAGCACGCTCGCGGCTCGGCTCAGCGGGCTGAGCTGGCGCGAGTCGACCGCGCTGGGCGTGCTGATGAACACCCGCGGGCTGGTCGTGCTGGTCATGCTCAACATCGGCCTCGATCTCGGTATCATCAGCCCGACGCTGTTCACCATGCTGGTGATCATGGCGCTGTTCACCACGTTCCTCGCGACCCCGGTGCTCGACGTCGTCTACCCGATCGGCCAGCACGTCACCGATCTGCTGACCACCCCGCCCGACTCCGTGGCCGACTCCGTGGCCGACGACGTGGCCCACGAGCCCGCGCAGGAGCCCGCGTTCTCGCTGCTGCTGTGCTTCGCCGATCGCGGGCCCGGTCGCGGGCTGCGAGCGCTGGCCGGGGCGCTGGCCGACACGCCCGACGTGCGCCTGCATGCGCTGCAGCTGCGGCGGCATCCGTCTCGGCCGGACGATGACGCGCTCGCGCTGCCGATCAAGCACATGTCGTTCGTGTCGAGCGATCCGGCCGACGACATCTGTCGGGTCGCCGAGGTCAAAGGCGCGGACCTGGTGCTGATCGAGCGCGACGAAGCGAGCGTGCGCGAGCGCGACTGGGCCGGGCCGACCACGCGCCGGGTGCTGCTCGAGTGTCGGCGCGACGTGGCGGTGTTGATCGACGCGCAGCTCGAGCGGATCGAGCGGGCGCTGGTGCTGGGCTCCGCCGGCTCGAGCGACGCCGTCACGACGCGGCTGGCTGCGGCCGGCGTCGAGCTGCTGCGCGGCGAGGCCAAGCCGAGCGCGCTGGCCCGCGTCGATCACCACGTCGATCTGCTGGTGCTCGCGCGCGAGCTGGCCGAGCCGCCGCTGCTCGACGCGTGCCTCGAGCTGCACGGGCGCGGCGTGTCGCTGCTGATCGTGCAATCCGGCGGGACGCCGACGGGAGCCTGACCGCATGCACTTCGGCGCCACCCTTCGTCTCTTGCGTGTCGAGGCCGGCATCAGCCTGCGCGAGCTCGCCAGCCGGATCGGCGTGTCAGGGGCGTACTTGAGCCGGGTCGAGAACGGCCACGATTCCGCGCCGACGCCCGATCGGCTGATCGCGATCGCCGACGCGCTCGGGCTCCCGCGCGCGGTGCTGGTCGAGCTCGCGCGCCAAGCCGGGCCCGCCGTCGACAGCTACCTGCAGCGCACGCCCGAGGCCGGCGCGCTGTTCCTCGACATCGCCCGGCGAGGCTTGCAGGGCCCGCAGCTCGCTCGCATTCGGGCCTTCATCGATCACGAATTTCCGAGCACCGGACCCGGCGGCAGCGCGCGGCGGCTGAGCGATCGCATGGGTCACGCGCGCGTGGTCGTCGGCGTGGCCTGCTCGGATCTCGAAGACCTGGTCAGCGTCGCGGCCTCGCGGCTCGGCCCCGGCTTCGACGCGCGGCTGGTCGTCGAGCGCGTGCTCGCCCGATCTCACGAGCAACCGACCGCGCTCGGGGGCGGCTTCGCCTGCGTGCATGCGGTGGTCGAGGCCGAGAGCGAGGCCGTGGTCATGCTGACGCTCGCGCAGCCGCTCGCGCTCACGACCCCCGATCGGCGGCCGGTTCGGGTCGCGTTCTTGCTGGTCTGCGGCAGCGACTCGCGAGCGCGGCTGGAGCTGCTCGCTCGCATCGCGCGACTGGCCAGCTACGACATCGCCGACGAGCTGTGCGCCGCGTCGACACCCGAGCGCGCCCACTCGATCCTCGAGCGGATCGAAAGCCTGTGGTGATCACGATCCTCGCGCTGCTGGCCCTCGCGCTGAGCCTGCTCGCGCGACGACGTCGACCTCGCGCCGCCCTCAGCCTCGATGATCTGGTGATCGCGCTGGCCATGCACATGGGCTTGGTCGGGCTCGCGGCGACGCTACTGGCGTGGGCGGGGGTGTTCGCACCGCTGCCGCTCGCGGGCTGCTGTCTGCTGCTGGCGCTCGCATGTTGGCCGTGGACCCGCGAGCGCGATCCGGCGCCGCCGCTCGAGCGACCAGCATCGCTCGGGCACACGCTGGTGCTGCTGGCGATCGTCGGTGCTGGCGTGGCGCTGCGCCTGCCGACCATCCCCGCGCCGCTGGCCGGCCGCGATCAGGGCACCTACGAGCTGCGCGCGGCGTTGACCGAGCGCACGGGCGCGCTCGGCTGGACCGACGAAGTGCTGGCCCAGGCAGGCCGCGAGCTGGACTCGGGCGACGCGGGGCCGATCGATCTGCTCGGGCTCTACCCGAGCAGCGACGAGCCCTGGCGAGCGGACCGCTACGAGGCCGCGTATCGACCCGGCGCCTACCTGGGCGAGCGGGCGGCGGGCGAGGTCATCCCGCAGTTCTTTCACCTGCATCCGATGCTGCTCGCGGTCGCGGGCGTCGGCTTTGCCCGCGCGTGGTTGGCGATCGCGTGGGCGAGCGGGCTGTGGTTGCTGGCGCTGGCTTGCTGTGCGCGACGGCTGTGGCCGCGCGGGCCGTGGGCTGGGTTGGCGATGGTGCTGGTGGTCGGCTCGCCGCTGGCGATCTGGACCGGACGCACGCCGCTGAGCGAGAACCCGATGGCCGCGCTCGAGTGGGCGGCCGTGCTCGCGGCGCTGCGCCTGCGCGAGGGCTCGGCGAGCCGCGAAGAATTTTGGCTGGCGGGGTTGCTGGCCCTGACCGCGTTCGTGCGCGGCAACGCGTTGTTGCTGCTGCCGATCACGCTCGGGGTGCTGTGGCTGCGGCCGCGTGATCACGCCGCGCGAGCGCCCACCCTGGTGCTCGGCGGGCTGCTCGCGAGCGTGATCGTGCACGCGTCGAGCAGCTATCCGTACCTGCACGACGAGCTGCTGCGGCGGCTGCCCGGCACCGGGCTCGGGCCGGTCTCGCTGATCGCCCTCGCGCTGCTCGGCGCGTGCGCGTGGTTGCTCGTCGATCGCGAGCTCGCGCGCAGCAGCGATGAAGCGCGCGCGGCCCTGATCCGCACGCTCCCGCGCATGCTCGCGCTCGGCTTGCTGATCGCGTTCGTGCTCTGGTGGTCGCTGCGCTCGAACGCGCCGCAGAGCCCTCCCTACGCGCGCCTCGACGCGGCGCCGATCCTGCTCGGTGCTCCACTGCTCGGCGCCGCCGCGCTCGGTACGATCGTGCTCGCCCATCGCTGGCGCGCGCGGCCGAGCGACATCTGGCTGCTCGCGCTCGCGACCTTGGTCCCGAGCACCGCCCTGCTCTACGCCCCGCGCGACCTGCCGACGCTCGGGTTCTTCTATTACGGCCGCTACCTCGTGCCCGAGCTGCTGCCCGCGGCCGCCTTGCTGGCCAGCTTGGGGCTGCAGGCTGTGGTCGCGGGCCTGGCCGGACCGCACACCTGGGACTCGAGCCCTGCGCGTCGACGCGTCGCGGGTGCGCTCGGCATCCTGCTCGCCGCCGGGTTGATCGCCAGCGTGATCGGCCCGCTGCTTCGCCACCCGCAGATGCGTCTGCGCGAGCACGCCTCGGCGAGCGACGCGGTCGCGTGGTTGGCCGATCGACTGCCCCCGAACGCGATCGTGATCGCCGGCGGCGAGGGCTGGCATCACGGCCACACGCACAACCAAGTCGGCGGCGCGCTGGCGATGGCGCACGGCGTGGAGGTGCTGCCCTACCGCACGCGCGAGGACGCGTGGCTGAGCGCGTGGGAGCTGCTGGTCGCCGGACCGCAGCGTCGCGCTCAGCCTGCACCGCCGGTCTACCTGCTCGTCAACGAGGCCGCGCACCAACACACGCGCGCCGACGGGACCCGCGTCGCGCTGCTCGACGATCAGCTGTGGGCGCCGTTTCGGATCGAGCGGGCCTCGCTGCTCGAGCTGTTCGTCCACGCGCTCACGCCCGTGCCCGATCAGCTGCCGACCCGCGTCGCTCGGCACGAGCTGCGCATGGCCTTGCTGCGGCTGCGCGTCGATCCGAGCGAGCTCGCGCGCGTCACCGAGATCGAGCTCGACGCCGAGGTCCCGGGACTCGCGATCACCGGTGGGCTGCGCGACGACGGTCGCGCCTGCGTGACGCCGA
>DATLLB010000457.1:0-5847 GCA_035538075.1 Enhygromyxa sp. | reverse complement strand
GAGCTGGGGTCGCGTCGAAGCGCGGCGGTCCGCTCGGAGCTGGGGTCGCGTCGAAGCGCGGCGGCCCGGCGTCGAAGCTCGGCGGCCCCGCGTCGAAGCTCGCCGAGCCCGAGAAGGTGGGCTCGCTCGGCGGCGGCCCGCCGCTCGGCCGAGGCGGATTCGCCCGCGTGGCCTTGCGCGCGACCACGGGCGCAGGCTCGGGCTCAGGCTCCGGCTCGAACTCCGGCTCGAGCTCTTCGACCTCCTCGACCGCGTCGACCTCTTCGATCTCCTCGGCGTAGGCCTGCTCCGGATAGCCTTGCTGTTGACCGTAGCCCGGCTGGCCGTAGCCGGCTTGCTCATAGCCCTGCTGCGCGTAGCCCTGCTGCTGGTTCCACTGGCCCTGATCGTAGCCCGGCTGCGCGGCGTGTTGCTGCTGCTGGTTCCACTGACCCGGATCGTAGCCCGGCTGCTCGTAGCCCTGCTGCTGCTGACCGTAGCCCTGCTGGTTCCACTGGCTCGGATCGTACGGCTGCGCCGCCCCACCCTGCTGCTGGTTCCAGTGCCCTTGATCGGGGCCCGGCTGATTCCACTGGCCCTGGTCGTAGCCCGGCTGCGCGGGCGGCTGCTGGTTCCACTGCCCATGTCCGTGGCCATGTCCGTGGCCGTGCCCGGGATCGGGGGTCGGCGGCTGCTGCTGCCCCCACCCGCTCTGCTCGGCCGCGCTGCTGCTGCCGCCGCCGATCTCTCCCGACAGCGTCCCGCCGGCGCGCGAGCGTCGGAGCATCTCGACCTGCTCGGCCGAGGCCATCTGCGTGCGCCCGGTCTGCACGGGATCGGGCGGCGCCTCGGGTGGGAAGCTCTGGTTGCCGATCGCCACCTCGATCTTGATGTGGCAGACGTAGACCTCGTCGTAGAGCGTGATCGGCTGCGAACCCTGGATCCGGCGGCCGTTGACGAAGGTCCCGTTGGTCGAGCCGAGGTCAGTGATGAACAGCTGCCCGCTCGGGTCGATGTTGAGGCGAGCGTGGTTGCTCGAGATGCCTCGCTCCGCGAGCACGAGATCGTTGCTGGCCACTCGGCCGATCTTGATCTCGGACTTGTGGTCGAAGCTCTCGATCCGCGACGGCTCGCCCTGATTCGAGATCCTGATTCGCATGGCCGATCCTGCGGAGCCCGAGGATAAGCCTTTTTGCTCCGGCCGGTGTCGCGTTGATCGGTCCGATGAGAGGCATCGAGTGCGCGATCGCGACATCGAGCCGATTGACTTCACAACGTCTCTCCTGTACGCCTAGACGCCGAAAATGCGCGCCTCGGGTGATCACGGTCAACGATACGCCTCTACCTCATCACCGCGGACGCGAATGAGGAGGACGCTCGGCGTCCTCGCGCTGTCGCTCGGGTTGCTGGCCAACACCAGCTGCGCTCGTCGGCTCACGCTGACGCCGGCCGAGTACGAGCGCATCGAGAAGCGCGAGCGTGCGACCGAGGACCTGCGCGTGTACGTCAGCAAGAAGCTGATCGTCCTCTACGAGCTGTCCGACGACGCGGCGACCTACGAGGTCGACAAGACCATCAACACCAGCTCCGAGCAGAACCTGCTGCGGGTGATCATCGCCAAGAACACCAAGGGCGTGATCATCGACGCGGAGGAGAAGAACGGCGCGCCGCTCTTGTGGGTGACCTTCAACTCGAAGTGCCAGGACAAGGACTGTGCGTTCGGCTTCGTGCAGACCGAAGACGGCGTGTTCCGCCTGCACAGCGTGCCCGAGCGCGACGGCTACAAGAAGCCGAAGGCCTACTTCAAGAACGAGAAGAAGGACATGAAGCTCGGCAAGCTCAAGTCGCTGGCCGAGAAGAACGACGTCTTCTTGTGGAAGAACCCGCGCGACAAGATCTTCACCATCGACCTGATCGTCAAGAAGCGCAACGACACCAAGCGCAACGTCGAGACCGAGCGCGGCGGGGGGATCGAGTAATGCGGATCCGGACGCTCCCCATCGCCATCCTGCTCGCGCTCCCGCTCGCGCTCTCGCTCGGCGGCTGCAAGAAGAAGGTCAGCGGCGACATGCCGATCTGCGCGGCCGAGGTCGCGGGTGGCGACGCGGTCGAGTCGCAGGCGCAGGAGCTGCCGCCCGACATCTGGTACTCGATCATGCTGCAGGGCTTCGATCGCGACCGGATGCTGGCCGGCGACGATCCCAAGGACTGCACTGGGACCTCGACGCTCGCTCCCACTCCGCCGCCGCTGGCCGAGGACCAGGAGCAGCCCGAGGACGCCGACCCGACCGTGGTGGCGGGCTGCAAGATCGGCGGCGATCTCGAGGCCGACCGCCTGCCCGCGCGCCCGCTGACCGCCGAGGACATCATCATCAGCGAGGGCCCCGACGGCATGACCCTGGTTTGGGTGCAGGCCACCCACTACAAGAACGGCGACGCGATCGGCCCGGTCGCGATGGTCGAGTGGACCAAGGCCGGCATCGCCGTGCGTGCGCTCGGCACCCTGCGCGCGCAGACCAACAAGGCCCGCATGCGCATCGAGGTCGCTGGCGAGCAGCGGATCCTGGTGGTCGAGGGCGACGAGTGCAACACCGAGGACAAGAAGCTCTGCAAGCGGATCATGCGGCTGTTGCCGATCATCAACGGCCGCTTCGCCACGGTCCCGCTGAAGCTCAACGCCGAGGACGCGAACGGTGCCGACGTGTGCCTCGGTGACGCTGCCTTCGCGCTGTTCGAGCAGTACACCTCCGACCTCCCGGACGGGTGGATCCGCAAGTTCGAGATCGTCCGCAGCGTGACCTTCGACAAGGGCGCGCCGCTGGTCTCCGAACAGGTGGTCATTAAGGACAAGGATCCCAACCAGCCCGAGGCGCCGCCGCAGGAGTTCCGCGAGGCGTCGAGCGATCGCACGCTCGTTTATAAGGATCGCTACTTCGAGACCCGCGGCTCGCTCTGGGACGACATGATCAAGAGCTACGGCTCGGTCGCCCACGATGCCAAGGCTGCGGCCGACGAAGAAGAGTAGTTTCCAACGTCGCTCGATGCCGCTCGCGAGCGTGTCCGCGCGGCGAACATTCTGAAGAGCGCGTGATCGCGGCAGCTAAAATGCTCCCGTGTTCAAGCGCGTAGCTGCTGCTCCCCGTATCCCTGCTCGACCGCGGCGACTGCCGTGGGTGCACTCGACGATTCGAGTCACGCGCGATCGTTGGCGCAACTGGAGCGGCGAGCTGCAGACGACGCCGCGGCGCCTCTACTGCGACGACGCGGGCGGACGCTGGAAGTCACCGCGCACGCTCGCGGATCTCCAAGCGATCGTGCGAGACGCCCAAGCCGAGCAGGTCTCGGTCCGGGTGTTCGGCTCGTCGCACTCGTGGGCCGCGTTGGTCCCGAACGACGGCGGCTACCTGGTCGACAACCGGATGATCAACTCGAGCGACGGCTACTACAACGTCTCGATCACGCCGGCCGAGGGCGATCGCAAGGCTCGCGCGACCGTGCCACCGGGGCTGTTGTCGAGCGAGTTCGAGGCGTGGCTGTGGAAGCACGGCTACACGATGCCGGCCAGCGCGTTCGAGGACTGCTTCACGGTCGGCGGGATGGCGGCCACGGCCACGCATGGGGTCGGCATCGACATCGGCACGGTCTCCGACATGGTCGTCGGCATGACCTTCGTCGACGGTCGCGGCGAGGTTCGCCGCTGGGATCGCGAGAGCTGCAGCGAGGACGAGCTGGCCGCGATCCAGTGCGGGCTCGGCTGCCTCGGGTTGATCCACGACATCAGCTTCGAGATCGAGCCGCGCTACGAGACCTTCCACGAGGCGCTGCTGATCAACTACGCGGACTACTTCGCCGACACCGATCAGGCGCGCGCCAACCTGCGGGCGCTCCACGAGTCGCACACCTCCGTCGAGTTCTTCTGGTGGCCGTTTCGCTTCAAGCGTGGGCTGCCGCTGCTCTCGCAGATCGAGATCAACCCCGAGGTGTTCGTGCTCGCGACCTGCAAGCAGATCCCCAGCGACGCGCGCCCGCGAGGTTTGCTGCGACGCGTGCTCCACCTCGAGGTCGCCGACATGGCTTCGATGATCGGCGCGGGCACGGCCATGCGCGCGCTGAGCCACTTCCCGCAGCTGGCGTTCTTGAACGCGTGGGCGGCCAGCTTCACCAACGTGTGGGTGGCCGGGCGTCGTGGCGCGTATCGAATGCCGCAGTACGACGCCAACCACTTCGTCAATGCGACCGCCGTCGAATTCATGACCGCGATGGCGAGCGAGTGGAGCGTCCCCTTCCGCCGCGACGCGCCGCTCGACGCCGCGGATGGCTACGAGCGCGTGCGCCAGTCGTTCGCGCTGCTGCATGATCTGGTCGTCGAGGCCTTCGAGACCCATCCGATCCGTGATCCACGAGCGACGCCCGTCGCCATCGCGATCGAGATGCGCACGCTCGCGGCCAGCAGCGCGTTGCTCAGTCCGGGCTACCAGCCCGAGGCGCTGCGTGGGCAGATCCACTACGCGGCGCCGGAGCTGGTGACCACGGCCGGGCATCCGGCGTGGGAGGAGTTCGCTCGGCGGGCGAACCTGGTGATGACGACCTCGACCGAGCAGCTCGGCACGCAGGTCCGCTGCCACCAGGCCAAGCCGTGTCACGACTGGCCGCACCCCGATCACCCGGAGGGCATGCGCGCGTACCTGCGCGAGCAGTATCGCGTGGCCGGGACCTGGGATCGCTTCCTGAAAGTCCGTGAAGCGCTCGATCCGGACGGGGTTTTTCTCAATGACTACCTGCGCGCGTGGTTCGAGCTGCCTTGCGCTGCCGCGCAAGACGATCCCGAAATGGCCGAATGGGCCGCGGAGTGACGCTCAGCCGTGGCCGACTCGCGCGTACGCGCGGGCGAACTCGGGCCCGAACACCAGCGCTGCGACGCCGCGCTCCTCGATCACCTCGGCGTAGCGCTCGGTGTACTTCTTCCAAGCGCCGGCCGCCTTGCTCAGACCGCCGACGCCTCGCTCGATCTCGGCCGGTCGGAACTGCTCGATCAACGCCTCGACGCCATCGACCACGCCGTTGATCAGCGCGACCTGATGCAGCATGAAGTCGCTGTACACGGCCGAGAGCTGGGCGTTGCGCTCGGGTCCGCCGCGGCGCCAGTCGAGCAGGTAGTCGAGCACGCCTCGCGCGTCGCCGGCTGCGTGCAGCGGCGTGAACTCGCGGATGGTTCGCACGCCCATCTCCTCGCCGAAGCGGGCCTGCACGTTGCGGATCTCGACGAAGGCCTGCGCCGTCGTCTGGAGGATCTCGGCGATGCGACCGAGGAACGCGGCCTGCTCGTCGGCGTTGCCCGGCGGCGAGACGTCCTTGAGCAGCGCGGCGGCGAAGTTGGTGACCGCTGCGGCGCCGTCGTTGTTGCCACCGGTGACCGCGGTGGGCACGGCCGCGAACGGGGTCGCGCCGGGCATGTTGGGGAATTCGCGGCGCAGGAACGCCATCGCGGTGTCGCGGGTGTTCGCGGGGATCTTGGCCAGCGCGGCGTCGACCGACTGCTGGAAGCGCTGGCGGGCCGTCTCGAATTCTTCGTACGCCGGGCGGAGCTCGCGAATGGCTCGGTGCACGCCGCCGAGATCGACGAAGCCGGTCGCCTCTGCGCCGGACGGACGCTCGCGTGCGCCTGCAGTGCGCTCGCGGTTGGGCGGCTCGGTGTCGGGCAGCTCGCCGCCCATGCGCGGCGGGCCGTCGGTGAGCGAGGGCGGCATGCCGCCGTCGAAGCGCGGAGGCATGTCGAGCGATGGCGGGCCGCCGCCGAGCGGTGGCGGGCCGCCGAGTGGTGGCGGGCCGCCGAGCGGTGGGGGGCCGCCGAGTGGTGGCGGTCCGCCC
>DATLLB010000456.1:0-7265 GCA_035538075.1 Enhygromyxa sp. | reverse complement strand
GTGCGTCCATCACTCGCCGCCGTGATCCACTTGCAGCCAGTGCCGGCCAGCTCCACCTCGGAGAGCAGCATCAGCGCGTCGCCGCTCGCCGACCACACCTGCAGCGGCGCCGCTTCGCGGCACGCGAACACCAGATCTCCTGCGATCGCGAGGCCCGAGCCCGACTCGCCAAGCGCAGGCGCCAGCGCGGGATCCGAGGCACTCAGGCGCCGGATCGGATCACAAGGCCAGCCCGGTAGCTCGACGTCGCCATCGCCGTCGCCGCTCTCACCACTCTCGGACTCGCTACCCTCCCCTGCGGGATCATCCGCTCGACATGCGGTCGAGACGACCAGCGCGAGCGAGAGCGCGAGCAGCCGCATGCGCGCAGTCTCCCACGATTCGGCCACGTTTGTGCGGATCCGCGAGTCGTCGGGCATTGCCGTGCACATGCGCCCGCGCAACGCTTCCGGCGACCGAGCGCTCGTGGAATTCGCCAACTCCCACCCGCTGATCGGCACGATCCTCGACGAGTGCTACCGCGTCGACGCCTGGATGGCGGAGGGCGGGATGGCGACCGTGTATCGCGGCACGCAGCTGCTGCTCGATCGCCCGGTCGCGATCAAGGCCCTGCACACCGAGCTGAGCCTCGACTCCGACGCGATGCGCCGCTTCGTCCGCGAGGTTCGACTCGCGCGCGGGCTCTCGCACCCCAACATCGTGCGCGTCTACGACGGCGGGCTGACCGACGACGACCAGGCCTATCTGGTCATGGAGTGCCTGAGCGGCCGCAACCTGGCCGAGTACGTGCCCGAGGGTGGGCTCGGCCTCGAGCTCGCGCTCGAGCTGTTCGTGCAGCTGTGCGACGGGGTCGAGGCCGTGCACGCGGCCGGCTTGCTGCACCGCGATCTCAAGCCGTCCAACGTGTTCATCAACGAGACGCGCTGGGGTCTCAACGCCAAGGTGCTCGACTTCGGGCTCGCGCGCCGAGCCGACAGCAAGGCCGCAAACTCGCTCACGGGCGAGCGTTCGGTGCTCGGCACCGCCGGCTACCTCGCGCCCGAGCAGATCGATCTTCGCACCGAGCCCGATCACCGCGCCGACATCTATGCGCTCGGCGTGCTGCTGGCCTTCATGGTCGTCGGGCAGAACCTCTTCGTCGGGCCCAGCAACATCGCCACGCTCCATCGTCAGCTCAACGAAGGACCTGCGCCGGCCGTGCTCGAGCGGCTCGCTCCGCCGCGCCTGCGCGAGATCGTCGAGCGAGCGGTCGCCCGCGAGCCCCAGCGGCGCTTCCCCAGCGTCGCCGCCCTGCGCGAGGCGGTACTCGAGATCCCGCTCACCGACATCGGCGAGCGCAGCCGCGAGCTCGCGCTGCGACTCACCGAGCTGCGCCCCGGCAAGCCGCGCGAGGCCGACTTCAACACCGACGCGATCCCGCTCGACGAAGCTGCCCGCGCTGAGGCGATCGTGGCCGAGTACCCGGCTCCGATTCGGCAGATCGCGATGTCGATCCTCGACGTGTTGCGCACCGCCGACGGGCCGCTCTCGACCGCACAGATCCGCGACCGCACCCGCTACGAGTGCGTGCTCGACATCGACGCGTACAATCGCGTGCTCGCGGCGCTGGCCGAGGATCAGCTGGTGATCGCCGGCGTCGGCACCTGGCGAATCGTCCGTAGTTGAGCTCGACGGGCTCGCGGGTGACGGAGGCGCTCGAGCCACGCCGCGCCGGTGATCGTCAACAGCCCGATCCCGGCATAGAGCGCCTGCAGCCAGTGCACCGGGCCCAGCATCAGCACCTGCACGACGATCCATGTCGTCAACGCGACGCCGGCCGCCACACTCGCGAGCTCACCCGCAGCGTGGCGCCGCAACACCAGCGTGCCTGCCATCAGGTTGAGCAGCCCAACCACGCCTGCGAGCAACAACCCCGGCACCAAGAAGCTGTGAAACGGCGAGCCCTCCAGCATGGTCGAACGCATCGACTCGCCGCCATCCGGCGCCAGCACCATCGGCACGCCGCCGATCAGCGCCGTCACCCCGGTGAACGAACACAGCCCCGCGATTGCGAGCCGTAGCGGCCGCTCGACCCTCGATGCCCGCGCTCGAGCTCGCTCGCGATCCCCCGCGCCCACGCGGCGACGACGTGCAGATCACGAAAATCGCCCGCCTTGCCCTGCTCGACCAGCGCCCGCGCGATGAAGCCCTTGCTGTCCTGCGCCAGCCGGCCGCCGAAGGTCACGTGCCCGCGAGCGCCGATCCGCTTCATGAGCCGCGCGACTGAGGAGGTCGGTGGGATCGCAGCGTCGCGGGCCGAGTCGTCGAGCGGACCGCTCGAGAACATCCACACGGGCATGCGTCGCAGCTCCGGCACGTTCCGCTCAATCAAGCGCCGCGCCGAGCGAACCCAGCGTCCGGCATAGAGCCCCGCGCCGACGATCGCCGCGTCGAAACCAGCGACCCCATCGAGCCGCTCGCTCGGGCGCACCTCGACCTCATGGCCGGCCTCCCGCAGGGTCTCGGCGATGTGCTCGGCGATGCCCTCGCTGCCGCCGTGCTTGGAACCGAACGCGATCAGGATCCGCATGCCGTCGCAATACCCGAGCGCTAGCGCTAGCGCCCGCGCAAATCTCGACCGCTCAGCGCCCCCAGCCGCGCAAAAAACCGTCGACGTGCGTCTCGATGAAGCTCGCAAACTCGAGCGGCCGCAGCCGCGCGCCGCCGAGCCCACGCTGATGCAGCAACGCGAGCATCACCGGCGCCATCAAGGCCAGCCCGGCCGTGCGCAGCTGCTGCTCGCCGATGTCCACCTCGCCGCGCTCGGCCCAGATCTCGAGCATCTTCTCGACCACCGTCAGCGTCGGCTCGAGCAGATGCTCGACGTAGGCTGGCCCCAGCTCCGGCGAGCCGAGCCCCTCCGAGATGCCGCTGCGATGCAGCCCGCCGAGCTCGTCGGGTGTCCACGCGACGACGATCTCCTCGAGCAGCCGTCGCAACCCGAGCGGCGCCGGCAAGTTGGTGAAGCCGATCGCACGACGGATGTACGGCTCGCCGGCGATGCCCATCGCCGCGAACACGGCCTCGAGCACGCCCTCGCGCGTGCCGAAGTAGTGGCGCAGGTTGTTGACGCTGACGCCCGCCGCCTTGGCCATCTCGCGCAAGCTCGGGCGCTCCGGTGCCGCTCGCATCACCATTGGGGCGATGGCCGCCACCATCGCCGCGCGCTTCGACTCGTGGTCCGCGTTCTTGGCCCCGTAGGTGCGCATCCGTGCTCGTCGCTAGATAGCGATTTCCCTGGAACGTCGACACCACAAAATCTCATAAAAATTCGCGCTGCGTGGCACGCAACACCAGTCGGGTACCCTCCGCGGGTGAGCGCCGCCGATCCGCCGTTTGCTGACATTCGCCGCAACTGGGTCCCCGCAGCGTTCGCGCGTCAGCTCGGCGAGCAGCCGCTCGGCGTCCACGTCGGCGGGGTCGCGCTCGCGCTGTTTCGCGACGCGCGAGGCACCGCGCACGCGCTGTTCGATCGCTGCCCGCACCGCAGCGTGCGGCTCTCGCTCGGGCGCGTGACGGACGGCTGCCTCGCGTGCCCGTACCACGGCTGGCGCTTCTCCGGCGACGGTCGCTGCGTGCTCGTGCCGTTCAACCCCGAGGCCAAGCGCGAGCGGCTCGGCGCCGTCGCAGTGCCGACGCGCGAGCGCGGCGGGTTGATCTGGGTGTTCACCGACGAGACCGCGAGCGCCGACGATCCGCTCGTGCAGGCCGGACCCAAGGTGCCCGAGCAGCTCGAGCGCACCGACATGCGTCGCCGCGAGTCCGAGTTTCGCTGGGCCTGTCACTGGACGCGGCTGGCCGAGAACATGCTCGACTTCCCGCACCTGCCGTTCGTCCACCGCCGCACGATCGGCCGCGGCATGCCGACGGTCGCGGTCGTGCAGCACATCGAGCCGACCGACTTCGGCTTCGAGCTGCGCTGGGTGGTGAGCGACGGCGAGCCGCCGACCGACGCGTTCGCGCAGCGCGAAGGCCAGGCGTGGCTGCAGTGGTGGCAGCCGAGCGGCAGCGTGCTCGATCTGCCCAATCCGCTCGGCGAGTACCGTCAGCACCTGTTCTCGGTGCCCGGCAAGCCCGGCGAGACCCGCTTGTTGCTGGTCTCCACCCGTCGCTATCGACTCGGGCTCGATCGCCTGCTCCGGCCTGCGCTCGACTGGTTCGAGGATCGCATCATCGCCGAGGATCAGGCCGTGATCGAATCCTCGGATCCGCCGATCGTGCCCGAGCTTGGCGTCGAGCCCAGCGTGGCGACCGACGTCGCGACCTTGCGCTTTCGCAAGTGGTACCACGCGCAGCGGCGCTGATCAGTCGTGGCTCATCGCCCGCGCGAAGTCTTCCAGCGTCACCGGTGGCGCCAGCTCGAAGCTCTCCTCGCGCAGCTCGACCTCATCGATCCGATCGAGCCGAAAGTTGCGAAAGTCCTGCCGCAGCTCACACCACGCGCCGAGCGTCCACGTCATCCCCCAGAAGTACAGCCCGAGCGGTCGCACAATACGCTCACTGCGTTGCTCCTCGGCGTCCCGGTAGCGCAGCGATAGCTTGCGGTGCTCGCCGACCGCCCGCCGAATCGGCCCCATGATCGCGCGCACGTTAGCAGAGTCGCGCAGCGACAAGGCGAACAGCGCCGTGTCATGCACGCGCGGCCGCAGCTTGGGCGGCAGCACGGACTCGGTCTTGTCGAGCACGCTCCGGGCCGCGCGGCGCAGATCGTCGTCGCCCCAGACCTCGACCATGCGTGCGCCGAGCACCAGCGCCTCGATCTCGTCGACGTTGAACATCATCGGCGGAAGGTCGAAGTCCTTGCCCAGGCGATAGCCGACCCCGGCCTCGCCCTCGATCGGCACACCCGAGCCCATCAGATCGCGGACGTCGCGATAGATGGTCCGCTCGCTGACCTCGAGCCGCTGGGCCAACCACGCGGCGGTCACGAATCGCTTGCGACGCAGCAGCGAGACGATCTGAAACAGGCGGTCGGCGCGGCGCATGCAATGCTCCGCGCCGACCCTACTCGATCACGCTTGCGGTGGCATCGGCGACTCGGCGACGTGGAAGAAGTCGAGGATCACGCCATTGGGATCGCGGACCTCGAAGCTCCGCCAGCCCCACGGCTTGAGCGACGGCTCGCTGAGCGCCTGCACGCCGCGTTCGCGCAGCGCCGCATGATGGCGATCGGCGTCCTCGACCGGCACCGACACGACCACGCCTTGCCCTGCGAAGTTGGGGCTGCCCGCGGCCGAGCCGGTCTCGGTGTTCATGAAGCACAGCTCCGGGCCGTCGACGTCGCCGATGCGGACCTGCAGATACGACGGGAGATCGTAGGTCGCCTTCCAGCCGAGCTTGTCCACATAGAACGCCTTGGTCTCGCCCAGCTTGGCGCTCATGAACATCGGGAACAGCTTGTTGGGGTTTTCGAGCTTGCTCATCGTGCGGGCAAGCTACTTCGGCGGTCCTGACAGCGTCCTGTCAGCAGTACCCACCGCGCGGTGGGCTGCTGCCACCGTGCTGTCAGGAGTCGGTTACGCTCGACCCATGCTCACCAGCTTGTTCGCCCTTGAGCAGGCCGCCCGCCGGGGCCAGGTGCTGCCCGCGATCGAGGTGCTGCTCGACGAGCTCGAGTCGCTCGGCATGCTTGGCGCGGGCGATCGCGTCGCTCGGTTCCGCGAGCACATCAGCCGGATCGCCCGCACGCGCGGATCGATCTGGGCGCAGCGACCCGAGGTCACGCTCATCGACCTCTACGCGCGCATGCTCGAGCTGACCGGGTACGACGCTGTCCAGCAGCGCTGGGTGGCCGAGCTCGACGCCCGCGGACCGTGGCTGCGAGCGCTGCGGCCGTGGTGCTCCGACGCCAGCGTGGTCGCCGAACTCCGCTCCAGCCCTGCGCTCGAGCAACTGATCGGCCTGCGCTTCGAAGACGAGGACCAAGTCGTGTTTGCTCGCGAGGGCGACGAGCTACACGCATGGTCGTGGACGCGCGCACACGTCGAGCGGCGCACAGACCTCGAGCCGATCACCCCGCCCGACCACGACGACCCTCGCTTCGACCCCGACGACGCCAGCGAGCGGCCGTGCTATCGCGCGTCCCCGAACGCCGAGGCTCGACCGCTGCCGTGGCCCGAGTTTGGCCACGCCCACGCCAAGCTCAGCTCCGACGGTCGGACCATCTTCCTCTACGGCTGGTACGACGACTACCTCGGCCTGCTGCAGCGGATCGACGCGCGCACGCTGTCGGTCACCCACAAGCACGAGTTCTCCCACACGGTGTGGGAGGTGTTCGAGCGACCGGGGAGCGACGAGTTGCTCGTCACGACCTCCGACGGACTGATGATCGTGGGCCGTGACGGTCCGATCTGGACCCGCCCTCGCGCGGGCGGTCGCCTCGCGTGGAGTCCGAGCGGTCGCTACGTGTGCACCGTCAACCGCGGCGTCGCGCAGATCGTGGACACCCGCGCCGATGCTCGCTCGACGAACGACGGCGCCGGTCTGCCGCTGAGCTTCTCGCCCGACGGCGAGCGCATCGTCGACGGCGACGCCTTGCTCGACGGACGGACCGGCACGAAGCTCGCACCGCTCGACGTTCGCCGTGGTCAGTACCTCGAGGGCGGCCCGGCGTGGCCGTGGCATCACGTGGGGACCGAGCTGATCGTGTGCATTCACGGCGGGCTGGCGCTGTGGGACGCCCGGACCGGCGCGCCCGTGAAGCCTGGCGAGCACCTCCACGTGTCGCACTGGGAGCGCGTCGCCTACTCGCGCTGCGGTCGATGGCTCGCTCGCGGCCGGCAAAACTGGGTCACGATCAAAGCGCTGCCCTCGACCGCCACGGTCGCCGAGCTCGAGTTCGACCTCACGATCGAACGCCTCGCGCTCTCGTCGACCGGCGAGCTCGTCGCTGCTTACGGCGCCGGGGAATTCGAGCTTCGCGACCGCGCCGGCACTCTGATCGGCACGGGCCGGACCTCCGAGCCGCGGACGCCCGAGCGGTTCGTCGATCACCAGGGCAGCTTCGAGTTCCTCGATGGCGATCGCCGGCTGCGTCTGCACGAGCCCGAGCGCTCGGGCTGGTCGAGCACCAACGGAGAGTGGTCCGAGCAGAGCATGACCTGCGTCTGGGATCTCGAGACCGACCCCGCGCCCCTGAGCGACATCGACAGCAACGCCTCCGAGGCGCTGCCTCCGGGCTGGACGATCGAGCCCGGACCCGTCTCGATCTTCACGCACACCCTCGG
>DATLLB010000455.1:0-4646 GCA_035538075.1 Enhygromyxa sp. | reverse complement strand
TGGGGGGGGGGCCTCGCCAGGCCGCCCGCACTTCTCAATTGGGGATCGGTACAATTCGCATGCGCTGTGAGAGCAGCGCCTGCGCCAGGCCATCTTGCAGATTGGCGAGCGTCTTGAAGTGCGTCAGGTCGATGCCCAAATCCACGATCGTGCGCGCGGTCTGGGGCGACATGCCGACCAAGATCAGCTCACTGCCGAGCAGCCGCACCGCGTGCGCGAGGCGGATGATCAGCTGGGCGGCCTCGGTGTCGAACAGCGGCACGCCCGTGATGTCGAGCAGCACCACGCGCGCGCGCGTGCGCGAGACCTCGTTGAGCAGCTTCTCGGTCAGCACCTCGGCGCGGAAGGTGTCGAACACGCCAACCAGCGGCACCACCAGGATGCCCTTCACGACCGGGGCGATCGGCGTGGAGGCCTGGCGGATGACCTCGAGCAGCTGCGTCTTCTCGCCCAGCGCGACCTTCAGCTCGCTGAGCTGAGACTCGAGCCGGCGCAGCTCGAGCTTGACCGATCGCTCCTGCAGCTGCTGCTCGCGCTGAATCGAGAAGTGCATCGTGCAGACCAGCACCAGCTCGTACAGCCAGCCCTCGACGCGCTGGCGCAGCTCGGCGTCGCCACGGTAGGCCTGCAGTAGCTCCTCGCGCAGCGTGAGCGCGAAGAAGCGCAGATCCGAGAAGGCCAACTCGGCGACGGCCAGCTCCTCGACCAGCGCTTGCACGGCCTTGCGCACGGCCT
Organism: Enhygromyxa sp.; assembly: GCA_035538075.1. GTDB lineage: Bacteria > Myxococcota_A > Polyangia > Nannocystales > Nannocystaceae > Plesiocystis. The sequence continues at coordinate 3,911 of DATLLB010000455.1, read as the reverse complement.
CGCGCTCGTTGGCGGCCAGGTCGTCCTCCAGCGCCTGCACGGCCGCGGTCACATGCCTGCGGCAGGTCGGCTCACCCACGCGACGAAAGACGCTGCTAGTCCGCCCAACCAGGCGCGCGACGACGGCCTCGACGATCGCAGCGTCCATGTCACCAGCTCACATGGTAGGTGCACGAGGGCGCGCCATCGTTCACGCAACCGCCGCTGCCGTGCTCGACCAGCGCCTTGGCGCCGTAGCGGGAGCACGAGCCCTCGAGGATGCCGATGTTCAGCTCACACGGGAACGCCGGCGTCCAGGTCAGCGTGGCGCTGTGCTGATCCTCGATCGTGCAGCGGATCTCGCCGATGTCGGGTCCGCGAGCGTTGAGCCGGTAGGCCGCGTCGAGGCTCGTCAGCAAGGTTGGAATGTCGTCGATGCCGGGCGGATACTCGGCCGTCTCCACCATTCGGCGACCGACCTCGATCAGCGCCCCACGGCCGACCTGCGCGCCGATCTTGAAGTAGATGTCGCGCGCCCACACGAAGTCGTACCAGCGCTGCGGATCGATGCGCTCGACGCCTGCGTCGGCGAGGATCTTTTGAATGACGTCGCGCGCGTGACCGAGCGCGAGGATGAACGAGTTGAGGGCCGCGCCGCTGTATTCTCGCTGCTCCGCGCTCATCTCGAGCGGTCATATCGTTTTTCGCCCCCCGCGGCCAGCTCAGTGTGAGCTGCGTGCGGGGGCTAATCAGCAGACGAGTAGCCGACGTGGATCACCATCGCGTCGTCATGCGCGAGCGAGTGCGCGTCCACCAGCACCCGGCACAGCGCCTCGGGGCTCAGCGAGGACAGCTGATCGAGCGGCGCGCGGGCGATGCCGTCGGTGTAGAGCAGCAGGCGACCGGAGCCGGACAGCTCGAGCTCGCCGCAGCGGACATGCAGCGAACGCCAGCCGAGGATCCCGTTGGCGGCCAAGAAGGGCACCCGCGCGCCGGCGAGCGTGCGCAGCGAGACGTTGCCGACGCCGCCGAAGCCGAGCGAGCGTCCGGCGAAGCGCAGCAGGGTCGCCGCGGCGCCGCGCGAGCCGGACAGCCGCGCGTGCAGTCGCGCGAACGCGTCCTCGATCGAGAGCTCGGCGGAGAACTGACCGAGCTCGTCGATGGCCCGCGCGGCCGTGTCGGCGGCCGCGGGTCCGTGCCCGAGCGCGTCGACCAGCAGCACCCAGGTCACCCCCTCGACGGTACGCACGGCGCCCGCGTCCCCGCTCGAGACCTCGCCGGGACGGGGGCGCCCGTGGATGTACGCGTCGACCTGCACTACTCGACGATCTTCACGACCGACGACGATCCGTGCCCGAAGCGCTCGGGCTCGTACATCGCCTCGGCGTGCACCGGCGGCAGCACGAAGGTGCCGAGGTTGGTCGCGCGCGCGGTGTAGCTGTAGGTGTAGACGCCGGCCGGCATCCAGTCGGCGAACAGCAGCATCCGATCGTCGCGCATCTGCGTGTGATCGAAGCTGAACCACGGATACCACCACCCGTGGCTCACCATCCCGTAGCCGAAGGAGTGGCGGCCGTAACCGCCGCCGCCGTAGTACCCGCCGCCGTAACCGTAGTCGACGCCAGCCTCGCTGGACGCGGCGACGCTGGTCAGGAAGCGCGGGTTCTGGCCCTCGAAGCCGGCCGGCATCGGATCATCGACGACGACGTAGCTCGAGCGATCCTGGGCCACGACCGTGAGCGTGACCTTGACGTTGGTGCCGGCCTTGACCTCCCAGGTGCCGTCGTCGAGCTGCTTGACGGCCTCGGGATCGGGCTTCTCCTCGCCCGGATTCGGCAGCGCCTCGTACCTACGCGAGACCGTGTAGCCGCGGTCGACCGGATCCATGTGGAAGTCGGCCGGCGCGTAGCGCAGACCCAGGCGGTAGTAGAGCTTGCCGGGTCCGTCCTTGGCCAAGGTGATGCTCTCGACCTTCTGATCGAGCAGCTCGGCCATCGGGATCTGCTGATTGACCTTGGCCATGTCGCGCCCGGCGAACGCCTGCTCGCCAGCGTAGAGGTTGTCGAGCCAGATGCGCGCGGTGAAGTCGGGCGTCTCGGACTCCATGATCGCGTAATAGCGCGAGGCGGCCAGCAGCGCCCAGGCGTTGGCGTGGGTGCTGATCCAGCGGCCGCCGATCTTCGGGTCACGGTCGGCCATCAGGCCGGCCATGATCTTGGGCACCATGCCGTCATCGCCGGTCTCGCCGCCACGCTCGCCGAGCTCGAGCAAGGCCATCAAGACAATCGCGTCGGTCTGCGTGTTCGAGTGCATCAGCACCGAGAGCCCCTCGGCGGCGGAGGCCTCGCTGCGCGACTCGGCGAAGTGAATGACCTTGGCGTTCTCGATCACCAGGTCGCGCAGCTCGGCGAGCACCTCGTCGATCGGCCCGTCCTTGCCGTAGCGTTGCGCGGCCGTCATCAACAGCACGCGGGCGTAGAGCGGCATGTTCTTGCGCTCGGCCCAGACCCTGTCGAACAGATCGGCGCCGCGCTTCTCACCGGACAGCAGCCACAACGCGAACGCCCGCGTGGTCCAGTCGTAGTAGACGCCCCAGCGCGTCTGCACGCCGTAGCGGATGTAGCGATCGAGGTACTCGAGCGCCTGATCGAGCTTGGCCTGATCGACCGAGTAGCCGGCGCGCTTGCCCTCGAGCAGCGCGAAGGTCACCCAGGTGGTCACGTACGGCCAGCTCTCACGATACTCGTCGGCGCTCCAGAAGCCGAAGCCGCCGTCGTAGTTCTGCCGCTTGAACAGGCGATCGATGCCCGCCCGCGCGAGCGCGTCGCGACGCACGCGATCGTGGACCTCGGCGATCGGGAAGTCGTCGAGGATCTCACCGAGCGCGAAGATCGGCAGCAGCCGGCTCGCGGTCTGCTCCGAGCACTCGTAGCGATAGGTGACGAGGTACTCGACCGCGTCCTCGAGCCCGTTGAGCGCGGTCGAGGACATCGAGACCTCGAGCCCGCCGAAGCCGGGCAGCGCGTTGCTCGGCAGCTTGACCGCGCGCAGCACCGAGGCCGAGGTCATGCCGTAGTCGGCGAACGCCTGCTTGGTCGCGGGGACCAGCACCGGGATCTCCAGCTCGGTCGCGTCGCGGCCCTTGTTGGACAGCGCCGCGAACTGCAGGCGCATGGTCCCGACCTTGTGCACGCCCATCTCGAACCGCACCTCGCGGGACTCGCCTGGCGGGATCTCGAGCGTCTTCTCGGTCTCACCCGACAGCATCATCACGTTGAGACCGCGGGTGCCGACCAGCACGGTCTGGGTCTCCTCGGACTGGTTGTCGACCATGACCGAGGCCTCGAACTTGTCGCCCATGTTCAAGAAGCGCGGCAGCGAAGGCCTGATCATCACGGTCTTGCGCACGCGCACCGAGGACTCGCCGCTGCCGAAGCGATCGGCCTGCTCGGGATCGACCGCGACCGCCATGATGCGGTAGCTGGTCAGGTTCTCGGGCATCTCGATCTCGACGCTGGTGCGCCCGTCCGCGTCGGTGCGCACGTCCGACTTGAAGTAGGCCGTGGTCGCGAACAGCGTGCGGAGCTTGACCTCCTGCGCCATCGCGAGGTTCGCGTCGATGCCTCCGGGCTGCCCAGGCGCGGGCGGAGGTGCGGGCGCGCGTGAGCGAGCCGGACGTGGCGCCGCGGAGGCTTCCTTGTTCTTGGCCTCGGCCCGCTCTTCGGCGGGTGCCGCCGCAAACGCACCGCCACCGCTGCCGTAGCCCGAGCCGGTGCCGCTGCCACTGCCCTTGCCGATCATCCCGACGTTGCCGAGCCCGATCGTGCCTTCGCCCGTGCCACCGCCACCGCGACCGGTGCCGACCAAGCCGAGCCCACCGACGCCATACGCGTCGCCGAGCTCGGTGCCGGTCAGCCCACCCCACACGTCCC
>DATLLB010000454.1:0-5487 GCA_035538075.1 Enhygromyxa sp. | reverse complement strand
CTTTTGGCTGCGGCCCAATCCCCCGGAACGCGCAGAGGCGGAGCCGAGCACGATCCGAGTCCGGCGCGGCGTCGAGTTGCTCGGTCTGCTGGCGCTGGCGGTGCTGCTCGGTCTGCTCGCGCGCACGCTCGGGCGCGTGCTGATCGCTACGCCCGCGGCGCTGTGGTCGTTGCCGATCGCAGCGCTCGTGCTGGTGATCGGCACGCGTCGACGATCGCTGGCGCTCGCGCCGATGCTGGTCGCCGCAGCGCTGGCCGCCGCGCTGCTCGGCGCCAGCTTCGAAGCCGCGGGACCGCAGCCGAACGGGCGCGAGTATGGCAGCCCGGTGCTCGGCGTGCACCCGCGCCAGGCGGTCGCCGTGCGCATCGACGGCTTCGGTCCGCACGACATCATCGCCGACGACTATGTCGATCCGCCCGGCGGCCAGGGCTACGACCCGCAGCGCTGGGCCGCGCGCCTCGAGGCCGAGCTGCATGCGATCGCCGCTCTTCATTACGCCGAAGGTCCCGCGCGCGCGCGAGCGGCCTACGCCAACGCCGAGGTCGAGGTTCACGAGGCGCTGGTGCCGGCCCACGAGCGCGAGCTCCATGCTTCGTTGCTCGGGCTCGAGATCCGTTCGGGCACGATCGGCGAAGGCTCGACGGTCGAGCTCGTGTGCCCCGGTCAGCCGCTCGATCCTCGCGGCGGCTCGGCCAGCGCCGCGGTCGATCGCTCGTGCCCGCGCAAGTACTTGCCCGACGGCTCGACCGGGCTCGGCCTGGCCGCTCGCTTCCCCGGACACACGCAGGTGGTCGGCCGCGATCGAGCCCGCCTGGCCGGCTTGCTCGGGTGGCCGAGCGGCGATGCCAAGGCCGATCGACGGGCGCTCGCGCTGGAGTCGGGCGCGTGGCTGCTGATGCTCGTGATCGTGGCTTGGCTGCTGGCCCGCGCCCGCGATCGCAGCGAGGCCGCGCGCGGCGGAGCGGTGATGATCGGGATCGCGATGGTGGCCACGCTGGCGCTCGCGTTGCTGGTCCCACCGAGCGCCAGCTCGACCCACGGCGGGCCGACGTTGCTGGCGATCGTGCTGCTCTTGATGCCCACGCACGGCAAGCGCGAGCCTGCTGCCCTGCCCTGCGCGCTGCTGCTGGCTCTGCTCGCTGCGTCGCCGCTGGCGGGTCACGGCGACGCGCTCGAGCTGCTGGCGATCACCCGCGACGGCCTGTTCGATCTCGGGCTCGCGTGGCCGATCGCCAGCGCGATCGCAGGCTCGCTCGCCGCCGTGGTGCTGACGATCGGCGCGGGGATCTCTGCGGTCGCGCTGATCGACCGCTCGCACGCCCGTGAGCGTCGCCACACGGGCGCGCTGGTCCTGGCGCTCGCGCTGGCCTGCGGCCTCGGGCTGGCGCTGCGTAAGCCGGTCGATGACCTCCCGTTGCTGCAAGGTGCCGGAGCCCTGCTCACGCTCGCGCTGGTCCGCATGCGCTCGCGCCCGCAGCAGCTCGCGCTCGCGCTCGCCTGTACGGCCGCAGCCGTGGCGCCGATCCTCGACGGCGACGCCCGCAACCCGATCGTCCTCGCGCTGGTCGGTCTCGCAGCGGTGCTGTGCCTGGGCCTGGGCTCGGCCTTGGGCTTCCGTTCAGTCCCCGAACCGGTCGGGCCGTCGGCGCGCTGAGCCACGGTTGTTGCGGTTCGACGAGGTCGTTATCATCCCGCCCCACGGATCGGTGGTCGCCCTGCGGCTCACGACCGATCCCCTCGCCCCCATCCGCCGGTTCGGCCGCTGGATCGGGGCGGACCGAGAGGTCCCCCGCCGATGACGCGCTCCATCGCACAGACCCCCTTCACTCGCCGGATCGTCGGCGCCTGTTTGACGCTCGGCCTGGTCACCGCACCGCTGCCCGTGTTCGCGGCCCCGCCCGCTGAAGAAGGTGGTGACGCGCCGGCGACCGAAGCAGCGCCAACCACCGCGACCGGCAACGTAGCGATCCTGAAGTTCACCGGCGACGACTACCAGGCTGGTATGTACCGCGATCGCATCCAGGCCTCGCTCGAGGCCCAGGGCTTCACCGCGAAATTCATCAAGCCGACGATCGCCGAGGCGCAGAGCAAGAACAAGTGCCGCACGCTCGACGACGCGTGCCTCGAGAAGGTCGCCGCGTACCTCAACAAGAACACCGCGACCGCCTACGACTACTTCATGTGGGCCGAGGTCCCGGCCACGGGCTCGGGCACCGTCGTCGTCTACGACATCAAGAAGAAGGCGAAGATCGTCGACCTCGATCTCGCGGTCTCCTACAACGACATCATCCTGATCGAGGTCATCGGCGCCGCGATCGCTCGCCGCTTGGCCGAGACCCAGATCCCGCCCGAGCCTGCGACCGAGGCCGAGAAAGAGATCCTCGCCACCTTGGATCAGCCCAAGGAGACGCCCGAGGAGATCGCACAGCGCAAGGCTGATCTCGAAAAGGCCGCCGACGAGGCCGGGGACTCCATCGTCCCCGACGCGGGCGAGCAGAGCGTCGATCTCCGCGCGGACTTCAAGGACCTGTGCCGCACCGGCCCCCGCGAAGATCGGGAGGTCGAGGGCGACGACGGCGAGATCAACAAGGAGCGCGACCTTCGGCCGGCGTGCAAGCGCGGCCCGGTGTTCGGCTACTGGCAGCCTCGCGCTTGGGTGGCGCTCACGCTGACGCTCGGCTCGGCAGCGGGCATGGGCGTGATGTACGGCCTCGCGGCTGCGGCCCGCTCCGACTGGCGCGCCGCCAAGGACAACCTCGAGGCGTCGGGCCTCTCGGGCACCGACCCCAACAACGCCTGCGACGGCGGCGTCTGCTATGCGGATCTCGCCGGCGAGGTCAGCAACGCCAGCTCTCAGGTACGCCGCCGGGCGATCGTCGGTGACGTGCTGCTCGGCTCGACCGTGCTGCTCGCGGGCGTGCTGGCGATCATCATCTATCAGGATCGCCAGGCCGCGAAGAACTTCCTCAAGGAAGAGAAGGAGATGCGCGCCGTCTCCAACCTGCGGCTCGGTCCGGTGTTCGGCGAGACCAACGGCGCCGCCCTCTCCTTCGAGTTTTGAGCCTCGGCTCGCGCGAACAAAAAGAGCTCCTGCCGGCAGCGGCAGGAGCTCTTCTCAATCGCGATCAAGAGACCCCCACCGGGGGTCACCACGTGCGGCGGCAATCAACGTGCCCCGAGCGAGCGAAGCTCGCGGCACGCACGAAAGCGCCACGCGGGGGGCTAAGTGGCCGCCTTTTCGACGAACTCGCGGAGCTTGCGGGGCCCAGGGTTGCCGGTGATCTGGTCGACCACCTGCCCGTTCTTGAACATCAACAAGGTCGGCAGCTTGAGGACCTTGTAGCGGGTCGGGATCGCCTGGTTCTCCTCGATGTTGATCTGCACGATCTTCACGCGGTCGCTGAAGTCGTCCTGGATCTTCTGCAGGTGCGGAACCATGGCCTTGCACGGCTGGCAGTAGGTCGCCCAGAAGTCGACGACCACGGGGGTCGAGGCTTTGAGCACGTCGGCGTCGAAGTTGGCGTCGTTGGTGGAGCGAAGCGTGTCTGCCATCGGGTCCTCGTTTGCGAAGCGAAGCGCGACTATCCGACCCCGGGGCCAGGCTCGCAACTGTGCGGCACGTGCGCCTTGGCGCGTTGGACCCCTCAGAACCGGCTCGGTGCGCTTCGCTGCGTGCGTTCGAGCCTCGCACGCGGATCGTTTCCTCCGCCGGCCGCGGATGCTGGCCGACCGGTGGGCTCGCCCACCCGTCCGGCGGGCGCTAGGGTTGGCCTGCGTGGACGTCAAGCGCACGAGCTCGTTCAAGTTCACCGGTGAGGTCGTGCGCGCGGTCGGTGACGTCGAACGGCCGCACGCACAGATCCTCCGCGGGCTGCTGATCCCCGCCGCGGTGCTCGACGCGTCGGGCATCGTACTGGCCGCCAACCGAGCGCTGGCCGAGCTGCTGCGCCGCGATCGAGCGCAGATCGAAGGCGAGCCGCTGCTGATGTGGATACGCCGGCCCAACGAGCGCGAGGCATTCGGGCGCGAGTTCCTCGGCCTGCGCAAGCGCGGCAAGGGCCACGCCTTCACGCGCGACCTCGAGCTCGCGCCGAGCCTCGGACCTGCGCTGCGCTGTCGCGTGCGGGCGGCCAAGCTCAGCAAGGACGAGGTGCTGATCACGGCCGAGCGCTCGGTCGTCGCCGACGCGGAGACCGAACTCGGACGCGCGGTCACGCGCGCGCTCGATGGCCTCGATCAAGGCGTGCTGTTGGTCGACGGCGAGGGTCGGATCGTGCACGCCAACCCGGCCGCGCAGGATCTCTTGGGTGACGCGATCGTCGGTCGCGGCCTGCTCGAGCTGGCCGAGCCCGGGTTCCTCGACACACTCGGGCGCGGGCTCGCGCTCGCGCGCGACGGCAGCTGGATCGGCGAGCTCGACCTCAAGCGCCCCGACGGCGAGACCGTCCCGGTCGAGCTCTCGCTCGCGGCCGGCTCCGGCGAGGGAGCGCCTGCGGTCGTGCTGCTTCGCGATCTTCGCGAGAGCCGCCGCCGCGCCTTCGAGGCGCAGATCACCGGCCAAGTCGATCGTGCATTGGTGTCCTCGGCCGAGCCGCGCGAGGCCATCCCGGCCGCCTGCCAAGCGCTCGGCATCGGGCTCGGGGCCATGCGGGTCATCGTGCTGACCCGCTTCGGCGGCGCGTGGGAGCGCTGGGAGATGACGCCGGACGCCTCGCCGCGCTTCGTCACGCTGCCCGATCGCGTCGGTCCGCCGGTCAACTGGACGCGCGACGTCGGCATCCAGCGGATCGAGCTCGACGACGAAGACATCCGTGCCGAGCTCGAATTACTCATTGGCGAGCTGCACCCGGCGGCCGCGGCCATCCGCGTGACCCTGCGAGCGACCGGCGGCGTGGTCGGCCACCTCGTGTGCACCTTCGATCGCCGCTCGCCGTGGGGCGAGGCCGAGCTCGCGCTCGTGGCTCAGCTCGCGCCGCAGCTGGCGATGGGCCTCGCCAACGGCCTGCTCATGCTCGAGACCCGCGCGCTCGCGGCCTACCAGGCGCGCGTGCTCGATCAGACGGCGGTGCTGCTCAACTCGGTCGACGCGGCCGGTCGCGTGGTCACCTGGAACCGCGCGAGCGAGCGCCTGGTCGGGGTCACGAGCGACGAAGCCAAGGGCCGCGTGTTCGGCTTCGAGGTCGCGCAGGCCAAGGATCTCGATCACTGGCGAGACATGTGGGAGACGCTGCTGCGCGACGGCGTGATGGCCCGCGAGATCGTGCTGCTCGACGCGTCCGGCGACGACGTGCCCGTGCACCTCGAGGGCCGGCTGCTGCGCGACGGCAACGAGATCCGCGGCGCGGTGCTGGTCGGCCTCGATCTCCGCATCCGTCGGGCGCTCGAGAAGCAGGTCCTGCAGAGCCAGAAGATGGCCGCGGTCGGTCTGCTCGCGGCCGGCATCGCCCACGAGATCAACAACCCGCTGTCGGGCGTGGTCGGCTACTC
>DATLLB010000453.1:0-7083 GCA_035538075.1 Enhygromyxa sp. | reverse complement strand
GATGCCCTGCGCTCGCGGCTGGAGCGGGGCTACCTGTCGGTCGAGAGCGCCCGGCTCCCGCGCGCGCCGGATACCCTCGATACCCTCGACAACCCGCCGATCCGCGACTTTCGGACCTTTGGACCGCGGGTCGCCGAGGGTGAGCGCAACCTCGGGCGGCTGGCCGAGCGGGGTCGCTACGCGCTGCGCCACGGCCGAGCGGCCGTGCTGATCCTCAACGGCGGCATGGCCACGCGCTTCGGCGGCGTGCCCAAGGGGGTGGTGCCGGTCGTCGACGGTCAGCCCGAGAGCTTCCTTTGGATCAAGCTCGCCCAGGTCGCCAAGCTGATCCGCGATCTCGACGCCACGATCCCGACGGTGGTGATGCACAGCTTCGCCACGCAGACGGTCAGCCGCCTGCACCTGGCCGAGATCGACTGGGCCGGCGTCCCCAAGGAGCTCCGCCACGAGTTCTCGCAGTCGATCATGCCGCGCGTCACGCGTCACGGTGGTGCGCTGGGTGTGCCGGTCGCCGAGCTGCCGGGCGCCGAGGCGCTGCCCGACACGACCGTCTACGCCGCGCCGGGTCATGGCGACACGCTGTTGCGCCTACGCGCGAGCGGGGTGCTGCACGATCTGCGGCAGCGGGGCGTCGAGCACCTGCTGGTCTCCAACGTCGACAACCTCGGCGCCGAGCTCGATCCGATCCTGCTCGGCGGTCACATCGAGGCGGTCGACGCCGGCGCGCACATGAGCGTCGAGGTCGTGCGCCGCGAGGGCGACGAGAAGGGCGGCTGCGTGGCCGTGATCGCCGGGCGCCCGGTCGTCGTCGAGGGCTTCCGCATGCCGCCCGGCATCGACTTCGATCGCTACCCGCAGTTCAACACCAACACGCTGTGGTTCTGGCTGTCGGCGATCGACCGCGACTTCGACCTCGATTGGTTCCCGGTCGAGCGCGAGATCGAGGGGCCTCACGGCAAGCCGATGAAGGCGATCCAGTTCGAGCAGCTGATCGGCCAAGCGACAGAGCACCTCGAGGCGCACTTCTTCGAGGTCGATCGCGAGCGACGGTTCTTGCCGATCAAGACGCAGGACGATCTGATCGCCGCGGCGCCGCGCATGCGGGCGATGATCAAGCGGCTGCGGGCGGGCTGACCGGTAATGCTCGCGCTGACGCTGGCGCAGCTGTGGCTGACGATCGGGCCGCCGATCCAGCACCCGACTGAAGGCGTGCCGCTGCGCTGGGAGGCGCCGCTCGAGTGCCCCGATCAGCCAGCGCTGCGCGAGCGTGTGCATGCGTTGGTGCCGGGCTTGCTCGATGCTCGCGACGCTGCGGGTTCGCGCGTGGAGGCCAGCGTTCGTGCGGGGGGCGAGGGCTACGAGGCCACGGTGGTGGTGCGAAACGGCGACGGCGAGACGCGGCGGGAATTTGCGGCGAGCGACTGCGAGACGCTGACCGACGCGGCCGCGCTGATCCTCGCGGTCATGCTCGATCCGGTCGGTCTCAGCGTCGCCTTGCGCGAGCGGGCGCCGGAGCTCGAGCCCGCAGCGGAGCTCGAGCCGACGAGCACACCGGAGGCAGAACTCCCGATCGATCCCGAGCCGCCGATCGAGACCGCGCCCGTCGAGCAACCCACGGTCAGCTTCGAGCGCACCCCGGCCGCCGACGACCGACCCCGCAACCTCGGTTTTGGCGTGCGCGTGCTCGGGGGTGGCGGGTATGGTCCGACCAATGCAGCCCATGCGACGGTCGGTGGGACGCTGGCGCTGTTCGGTCCACGCTGGCGGGTCGAGCTGGGCGCCCTCGGGGTGATCCCGCGGATCGTTCGTGTCGACGGCGGGTTGGGAGGGCGCTTCGACGGCTGGGCGGTGCTCGGACGCGGTTGCTTCGCGCCGAAGATCCGCCGGCTCGAATTGCCGCTGTGCGGCGGCGTCGAGCTGGGCTCGGTGCGTGGTCGCGGGCTCGAGAGCCTGCCGAGCGCCCAGGAGGCGAGCTTCCTGTGGTTCGCGCTCGCAGCCGCGCAGGGCTTGTGGTTCGCGCCGATCGAGCGCGTGGCGATCGGCCTCGAGCTGGATCTCGCAGTGCCGCTCAACCGCGGCAGCTTCGCAATCGAGACCACCGAGGTTCAGCGCATCGCCGCGGTCACGGTGCGCGGGCTGGCCGGGATCGAGCTGCGTTGGTGATCGATCTTTTTTGCATCGATGGACGGATCGCGGATGAGCCGGTCATGGGGGACCGATGGGCCAGCAGCGCACGTTGAGCCTCGCTGCTGAATTTGCGGAAGCCTATCGCGCGCACGTGGACTTCGTCTGGCGCGTGCTGGCTCGGCGCGGGGTGCCCGACGAGCAGCTCGAGGACGCGACGCAAGAGGTGTTCGTGATCATGCACCGCCGCTGGGGCGCCTGGGGCTCGGACTCTCCGCGGGCGTGGTTGTACGGCGTCGCTCGCAAGGTCGCTTCGACCCAGCACCGCACGCGGCTGCGTCGGACTCGCAAGCTCGCCGCGCTGCCAGCCCCGGCCGATCCGCCGCCGGCCGACGAGCGCCTCGACGATCAGCATCGGCTCGACGCCCTCGCGCGCGCGCTCGAGCAGCTCGATCCGGAGCGCCGCGACGTGTTCATGCTCATCGAGCTCGAGGATCTGTCCGCACCCGAGGTCGCAGCCGCGCTCGGCTGCAAGCTCAACACGGTCTACTCGCGGCTTCGTCGGGCACGCGCCGCGATCGCCCAGGCCATGGCGCACTACGACGCCGATCTTTCTCCGACCACGACTGCGAAGGAGCGCCATGGCTCAGCTCGATGAACGAACCCGTAGCGACCTCGCTCGCCTGCGTGACCGCGGAGCCCCGTCCGTGGAGGCCAAGCAGCGCATGCTCGCGGCTCTCGAGGCGCGGCTCGGTCCCGGGGGCGGTGATGATGATCCCGGCGGCGATCCAGGTCCGGAGCTGGGCCCGGAGCTGGTCGGTAATGGATCCGGAGGTTTGGTGTGGGCGGTCAAGGTCGCCGGCGCGACCGCGGGATTGACTGCGGGTGGCCTGGTCGCGCTTCGGTTGGGTGCCGAGCTGGTCCGGGCGCTCTCGGCCACGCCGCAAGTCGATGCACCGCGGGCGACGGAGCCATCGATCGAGATTGCGTCGGCGCGGGACCGCGACGAGGTCGAGATCGCAGCGCCCGAGACCATGGCGCTCGACGAGGCGATCGAGCCCGCGCGTCCGAGCCCACGGCCGAGCGTCACCACGCCGAACCGGCGCCCGAAAGCGGACACGCTCGCGGCCGAGCTGGCCTTGCTCGAGGCTGCCCACGCCGCACGCGATCCCGCGGTGGCCTTGCGCGAGCTCGAGCGCCACCTCGCTCAATTTCCGCGCGGCGAGCTGGCGGACGAACGCGAGCTGCTGCGCGTCGAGACGCTGTGCCGCCTCGATCGCCACGCCGACGCGCGCGCGCTGAGCGAACGCTTGTTGCTCGAGCGGCCGAGCTCCGCCCTGCGTCGACGGCTCGCGTCGGCGTGTCCGGCCGCTGAAAAAAAGTGAGCGGCGTGGGACGGACGACGATCGATCCGGTCATGCCGGGACATCATGAACGCACTGACCTGCAAACCCATCGTTCGCTCCATTCTCTCGCTCGTGTTCATCGCTGGCGCGTCGGCCTGCCAGAGCGGCAACAAGCAGATCGGCGGTCTCGATGCCGCTGATGCCAACGAGACCGATGGCGATGGCGATGGCGATGGTGATGGTGATGGTGATGGTGATGGTGATGGCGATGAATCTTCGGGCGACGGCGACGGCGACGGCGATGAAACCTCGGGCGACGGTGACGGCGAGCCCAAGATGGACATGCCAAGCAATGGCGATGGTGATGGCGACGAAGAGCCTCGCATCTGCGACGAGGGTCTGACGCTGTGTTGCCCGGACGAGGACCCCAACTGCGACGACGGCTGGTCCGGTCCGGAAGGCGGCGAGCAGGATCCCCAGTGGCAACGCTGGGGCTGCGTCGACACCCAAGTCTCGCGCTACAACTGCGGCGGCTGTGTGGACCACTGCCCGAGCGACGATCTCGAAGACGGCCACCCTGGTCGCTGCGAGCTCGCGGAGTGCCAGCCGTACTACCAGGGCTGCGTGCACGCGGACACGCCGACGGTCACCTGCAATGACGTGTGCGCCAGCGTCGGCAAGACCTGCGCCGGCAACCAGTGTGGGTTCGACGGGCCCGGTGGGAACACGATGCGGGTGTTCACGCCGGACACGGACGGGTGCTGGGACGGGGTCTTCCAGGGCACGGTCGACGTCGCCTGCGACGAGCCAATCCCGGCCAATGAGGTCCCGGCCGAGGTCAGCTGCTGCTGCACGCAATGACCGAAAAACAGCCGTTTCACGCCGGCATTCGGCGCGTTCACGGTTGTTACACAAAAATATATACGTGTAGCGTATCTTGTGACGGAGGTGGCCTTCCTTCGCAAATACCGAGTGACCCTCAAGGAGCTGCTCGTGGCCCCGCTGGTGTTTCGCGCCGCGCTGCCGCAGCTCGAGGGTGTCCCCCACGTGAGCGTCGAAGGCATGCGGGACCTCGCGCGCTTCGGGGGCTTCGCCGACGGAGCGATCCGTACGGCGATGTCACGGCTGCGCGCGACGAACGACATCGAGCGGGTGCCGGGCAGCGGCACCGCTCGCTACCGCGTCGGTCCGCTCGGACGCTCGATCGCGCTGGCCGTGCGCGGGCAGTTCGAGCGGCCCGACGGCTACATCCTCGCGGTGTTCTCGTTCGCGGTCGACGATGCTCGTGAGCGACAGATCGTCCGTACCGCGCTCAAGTCCCACGGCTTCGCCAAGCTCGCGCAGAACGTCTACGTCAGCGGCATCTTCGACACGACCGGGCTCGAGGCGATCATCGCCGAGCGCGGCCTCGCCGAGCACCTGTTCTTGTTTCGCTGCACCGACGAGCGCGACCGCGGCCGCGATGATCGGCTGCGCGCGCTGTTCGACGTGAAGCGCAGGGCCGCCGTGCTCGCGCGCTTCGAAGCCGATCTGCACGGGTACCTCGACGAGCGTGGGATCGACGGTGACGAATTTGCCCGGCGCTACCTCGCGGCCGCCCCGATTCACTACCGCGTCACCTTCGTCGACGAGCCGCCCGTCCCTGCCCGCTGCCTACCCGCGGACTACCCTCTCGCCCGGCTGCTTCCCTACGGCGAGCTCGACCAGCGGCGCGCGCGAGCGCTGGTCCGTTACTACCAGCGCATCAACGACGAGGAGCGCCCATGGTGAAGGTGATCGAGCGAATCTTGGTGCCCGCGGGCTTGCTCGCGGCGCTGCTGATCGTCGGCTACGCGCTCGCGACCGCGGCGGATCGCGAGCTGATCCTCGCCGTCGTACCGCTCGCGTTCCTGCTCGTGTTGTCCGGCCTCGAGCTGGGCTTCGGTCGCTGGCGCCCGCGTCTGCGCACGTGCTTGCGCGATTCGCTGTGCCTGACGATCGGCGGTGGTCTCGATGCCGCGGCGCGGATCTTGGTCGCTTGGCTCGCGCTCGCGCTCGGCGGACCGGGCTTTGGTCCGGCGGCGTGGTTGCCGGTCTGGGTTGCGCTCCCGCTCGGTCTGCTCGCGGCTGACTTTGGGGCTTACGTCGTGCATCGGGTGTTTCATGCGCGCCCGTTCTTGTGGCGTGTCCACGCCCTCCATCACCACCCCGACGAGCTCTACGCGTTGATGTCGTCGGTCAACGGTCCGCTGATGATCTTCATCGTTCGCGCGGTCCCGATCGCGCTGTTGGTGTTGCTCGGGTTCTCGGCCGAGGTCGCGTTCGCGTACGCGCTGATCGACGCCTGGATCGGCTTGGTCCAACACACTGGCGTCGATACTCGCAACCCGTGGTTGGCGAAGCTGCTGATGACGCCCGAGGTTCACCGCCTCCATCACAGCGCCGATCCTGCCCACGCCGGCAACTATGCGCTGATGTTCTGTCTGTGGGATCGCGTGTTCGGGACCTACGTCGCGCCGCGCGAGCAGGTCCCGACGCCCGGGCTCGCCGAGCCGGACGCGTTGGCGGCCACATGGCTCGGGTTGTTGTTGCTGCGCAGGCCGGCGCGGCGCGAGAGCTGACTACGCCGCCTCGCGCAGCCCGGCGAGGATCGAGTCGACGACCTTCTTCGCGTCGCCGAACAGCATCCGCGTGTTCTCGTGGAAGAACAGCGGGTTCTCGACGCCGGCATAGCCACTCGCCATGCCGCGCTTCATCACCACGCAGGTCCCGGCCTTCCAGACCTCGAGCACTGGCATGCCGGCGATCGGGCTGGCCGGGTCGGTCTGCGCGCTCGGGTTGACGATGTCGTTGGCGCCGATCACCAGCACCGCGTCGGTGGCCGGGAAGTCGTCGTTGAGCTCGTCCATCTCGAGCACGATGTCGTAGGGCACGTTGGCCTCGGCCAGCAGCACGTTCATGTGCCCGGGCAGGCGACCGGCGACCGGGTGGATGCCGAAGCGGACCTCGGCGCCCTGCTTGCGCAGGATCTTCACGACCTCGGACAGCGAGTGCTGGGCCTGGGCGACGGCCATGCCGTAGCCGGGCACGATGATGACGCTCTTGGCGTCGCGCAGGAGCCCGACGGTCTGGCCGACGTCGAACTCGACCACGTCGTCCTTGCCCTTGAGCTCGCCCTGCGGAGCGGCGCTGGCGGAGCCGCTGTCGGTCCCGAAGCCGCCGAGGATCACCGAGATGAACGAGCGGTTCATCGCCGCGCACATGATGTAGGACAGGATCGCGCCGGAGCTGCCGACCAGCGCGCCGGTGACGATCAGCAGATCGTTCTCGAGCATGAACCCGGCCGCGGCCGCGGCCCAGCCCGAGTAGCTGTTGAGCATCGACACGACCACCGGCATGTCGGCGCCGCCGATCGCCATGACCAGGTGGACCCCGATCACGCCCGAGACCGCGGTCATGATCAGCAAGGGCACCAGCCCGCCGGCGTCGTCCTGGCCGACGAACAGGTAGCCGAGCACAACGCAGCCGACCAGCATCGCGAGGTTGAGCGCGTGACGGCCGGGCAGCATCAGCGGCTTGCCCGACACGCTGCCGCGCAGCTTCAAGAACGCGATCACCGAGCCGGTGAAGGTGA
>DATLLB010000452.1:0-4380 GCA_035538075.1 Enhygromyxa sp. | reverse complement strand
CCGAGCGGCGACGGGCCGCCACGTCGTGCGCTCGCCGGTCACTCGCTCGAGCTCCAGCACATCGTCGAGGGCCACTGGCTGCAGCTGTGGGACGGCGAGCGCTGGCTCGGCAGCGCGATGACGACCGTCGATCAGGGGCGCATGGACATCTCGCCCGACTGCGACGCGCTCGCGATCAGCGTCGACTTGCACGATCGTGGACCGACCCGCTTCGCGATCCGCTGGGAGCTCGACGCCGACGCGAGCCTCACTCCGCTCAGCGTGGACGCCGAGGCTACCCTGCTGATCGAGACGCAGGAGCAGCCGGAGCCCTGGGGCCCGAGCGACGCCGACGATCGCATCGAGCTGCGGCTCGCCAACCTGTGCGCGGAGTCGATCGACTACGCGTTCGGGTCGGACTTCGAGGCCGCGCCCGAGCGCACCTCCAGCTTGCCCTCGCGCTCCGAGCGTCGCGTCGAGATCCCGGCCGGCTGGTGGCTGCGTTATCGCGCGCTCAACGACGAATGGCGCGGTGGCGCGACCACGTCGTTCGACGGCGGGCTCGTGTGGATCAGCGCGGACTGTGTCGATTTTGGCGTCGCCGACGGTCAGACCATCATGCCGTGATCGACTCGCACGGCTGCGGGCACACCCGCGATACCGTGTCCACCTCCCCCAAGCTCGCCCGTCTGTCCGTCGCTTGTTTTGGCCTCGCCGCGTTGTCGGCGTGCAACGTCAGCGAGCCGCTCTCCAACGATCCGCTCGCAGGTGGCGACGCCGAGTGGCCGGCGGCACCGATCCCGCAGCCCGGCGGCAACGGGGATCCATCGGGCGGGGACGACACGGACAGCGACGGCGACCCCACGGGCGGTCAGGGTAGCGACACGGGCGACGGTGATCCCGGAGGTGAGGGTGGCGATGGCGACGGTGATCCCTCGGGCGACGGTGATGGTGACGGTGACGGTGATGGCGACGGCGACGGGGATGGTGACGGCGACGAGCCGACCATGTGCCTCGACCCCGCCGAAGGCCTGACCTGCGGCGAGCAAGCCGGCGTCTGCGAGGCGGCCCCGAACCCCGAGCCGCCCGTCGAGGTGATCGCGTGCTGCATGGATGAGGACTGCGCCTGCGTCGACGGCCTGTGCACGGCGATGCCCTGCGTCGCCGACGGGTGGTGCGACTGCTACTGCCCGATGGGCATCGATCCCGACTGCCAGATCGACAGCTGCGCGATGCCGGCCCCCGGCGACGAGGAGGCCGGCGGGTGCCCGGCCAGCACCGAGCCGGTCGTGCTCTACATGAGCAACGACGACAGCAACTCGCAGGCCTCGCCCGCCTACGTGCGCCGGCTCGTATCCGAGGGCTACCTGGTCGACGCCAACCACGTCCGCATCCACGAGTTCCTCAACTACTACGACCTCAGCTACGCGAGCCCGACCGAGAGCCTGGCCGAGGTCGGCATTCAGATGCGCCGCACCAACCCCGAGACCGGCGAGTTCACGCTGCTGCTCTCGGCCCAGGGCAAGCGCATCGAGCCCGAGGATCGCCCGCGCTTCAACCTGGTCTACTCGCTCGACATGTCGGGCTCGATGAGCGGCGAGCCGATCGAGCTGCTCAAGGACACGGTCCGCGCGACCGCAGGCCAGCTGCGCAACGGCGACGTGATCTCGATCGTCGGCTGGGACACCCTGCAGTCCACGCTGCTCGACGGCTACGTGGTCGACGGCCCCGACGATCCGGTGCTGCTCGCCGCGATCGACAGCGTCGAAGCGGGCGGCGGCACCGACCTCAACGCCGGGCTCGTCAGCGCCTACGCGCTGGCCGACGAGCACCACATCGAAGGCGGCATCAACCGCGTGTTCTTGATCAGCGACGGTGGGGCCAACGCCGGCGTGACCGACATTCAGCTGATCGCCGCCGAGGCCCAGGACCAAAACGGCGAAGGCACCTACCTGATCGGCGTGGGCGTGAGCGAGGCCGGCTACTACTCCGACGACCTGATGGACAAGGTCACCGACGCGGGCAAGGGCGCGTACCTGTTCGTCGACTCCACGCAGGAGGCCGAGCGCATGTTCGGCGATCCCGTGCGGTTCCTGGCCAACACCACGATCATCGCCCGCGACGTCCGCATGCAGCTGACCATGCCCTGGTACTTCGGCGTCAAGGAATTCCACGGCGAGGAGTACAGCGCCGACCCGGCCGAGATCGATCCCCAGCACCTCGGGGCCAACGACGCGATGAGCTTCCACCAGATCGTGCAGAGCTGCGATCCCGAGGCGCCGAAGGTCCACGACACGATCACCGCCAAGGTCACCTACATCGATCCGGCCACGCTCGCGGAGCGCAGCGACGAGCACACGGTCAAGCTCGGCGCGGTCGTCGAGTCGGACGCCAGCCAGCTCTACAAGGCCGACGTGATCGTCAACTACGCCAAGGCCTTCATCGCGATCGACGCGATGATCGACGCGCAGAACTACGCGCAGGCGATCATGACCGCCAGCGACATGGTCGACTGGCTGCAGCTCGCCGCCAACACGCTCGGCGACGCCGAGATCGGCGAGATGGTCGACGTCATGGACGCCTATCGGCTGGTGCTCGAGCAGCAGTTCGGGTGAGCATCAGTCGGCGCAGGCGCTCGAAGTCTGCACGGGCCTCGCGGTTGGTCGCGAAGGGGTACGGCGCGCCGATCTGCTCGGCGACGACCAGGCCCGACAGCAGCGAGAGGTCGTGGCCGTTGCCCGGGGTCGCCAGGCTGCCGCAGTAGTAGAGGCCGTCCTTGCCTTGCAGGAGCCGCCACAGGAGCGCGCGGGCGAGGTTGCCGACGGTCAGCTCCGGGTGCGCCTTGCGGTTGTCGACGCAGTGCAGGCAGTGCAGCGGATCCGGTTTCGCGGCGGCGTTGTAGGACACCAGCATCGGCACCTGGGAGCCGCGGGCGGCCGGTAGCCACGAGGACAGGACGAAGTGGTTCTCGTAGCGCGGGGAGCCGTCGGGGGTACGATCCACGCGGACGTAGTTGCAGTGCTCGGCCAGGACCGCGTTGCGATCCTCCGGGGGGATCACGGTGGGATCGCCATGCACGACGCCCTCGAGGAAGGTGGTGTCGACCGCGTCGGCGTAGCTGAGCTTGCGCAGCAGCAGGTCGTGCAGCGGCCTCCGCTTGGTCAGCGCCTGATCGATCACCGAGGCCGGGCACGCCAGCACGACCTTGGCGTAGCGACCGTGCACATGGCCGTGCTGATCGGTCAGCGCGATGCCATTGGGGCTCGGATCGATCTTCGTGATCGCCCGCTGCGTGTGGACCTGCAAGCCCGTGGTCAGCCGCTCGAAGACTGCGCGCGAGCTCTCGCGCCAGGTCTCGAGCTGGCCCGGGCGATCGATCGGCAGGATGTCGCTGATCGTCGGCAGGATCACCGCCGGCGTGCGATCGAGCTTGGTCGACAGGAAGGTCGCCGAGTAGAACGCGACCACGATGTCGTCCCAGAAGCCGCGCGAGATCCCAAACGCGCGCGCGAGCGGCCACAGCGGGATCACGTTCATCGGGTTGAGCGGCGCGACGTGGTAGAGCGAGGCCGTGCGTGCGAAGCCGCTGCAGACGTGGTTGACCCGACGCACGAACGCGATCAGCCGCTGCCAGCGACGCGCGTCGCGAGCGTAGCGACGCGCGAGCCCACCCTCGCCGCCGTGCGTCCACACCTCGTCGCCGCTGCGGATGAAGAAGCGCAGGGCGACCGGCTCGGCGTCGACCCCGAGCATGCCCAGCAGCGCCCGGTAGTTGCGAAACAGCTGCGCCGGCCAGGCCAGCACCGAGAGCCCGACGGTCACGCGGCGGCCCTCCTCGATCAGCCACTCGTGGGTCTTGGCGTTGCCGCCGACGGTCGGCGCGGCCTCGAACAGCTCGACCGAAAAGCCGGCCCGGTGCAGCGACCACGCGGCAGCACAGCCGGCGATCCCAGCCCCCACCACGGCGACGCGCTGGCCGTGCTCCATGGGTTCCTCACAGCGGCACGAGCTGCGTGCCCGCGGCCAGCTGCGCGCGATCGATGGTTCGCCGCACTCGCTGCGCGTCGGTCCAGCTGAGCTCGCCCTGCTCGAAGCCCTCGGGCAGCGGCGCGACGATCATGTACTCGTCCGAGTGATCGACCGTGACGCGGCGGGCGTCGACGGTGATCGTGGTCCCGTCGCCGCGGCGTACGTGCACCGCCTCCAGCCCCCGCGCCGCGTTTGCATCCCAGTAGTCCTCGGCGATCCACCAGCGCGTCTGCTCGCTGCTCACGAACCCGAACAGCAGCGGCTGCTTGCCCGGCCCGCTCGCATTCTCGAGCTCCCACGAGCTGATCTCGGCGATCCACGGCGTGACCTTGTTCCAGCCCCACTCGCTGACCCACGTGCTCTGGCAGTAGG
>DATLLB010000451.1:0-2902 GCA_035538075.1 Enhygromyxa sp. | reverse complement strand
ATCTTCACGCACGCGTTGGTCACCGCCGCATAGCTCTGATCGGCGAGCCGCGAGATGTCGGCGCTGGCCTGCACGAACGCCGCGATGTCGGCGTTGAGCTGCGCGTCGCTTGTGAACGTCGCTCCGATCGCGTTGCCGCTGCCGAGCTCGGGACACGCGACCCCACCTGCGGCTTTGGCTACGCCGCCGACCGAGGCGGGCACGGACGTCGGGATGCTGATGTCGCAGGCGATGCTGGTGACCAGCGCGGCCACGAACGCGAGCAAGTGGATGCGATAGCGGGCGAGGACTGTCGTCACGGCCACACTCCTACCACGGCCACCGAGCTCATTGCGCCTCGGCCTCGAAAGACACAATCCGGCTGCACGGGACGTTGACGACCATCTCGACCAGCGGGCAGGCCTCGCCGACGCAAGACAGCGACGTGACCTCCGTGCCCTCGGCCTCGGTCGAGGACAGGAACTCGCCCTCCCACGTCACCGCGTAGCGCAGGGTCGCCTCGAAGCCCTCGACGTCGCTCTCGACCACATACTCCGTGCAGTAGAAGTCGGTCCCGTCGATCTCGCAGCTCACGTCGTTCTCGCCCAGCTCGATCTGGAAGGTGTCGCCGTCATCGTGGTCGAGCGTGATCAGGCTGGCCGGGTCGGGCAGCGAGCCCTCGTCGCAGGTGTTGCTGTCGACGAATTGTTCGGCGTACATCCAGGTGCCGGACTTCGGCACGTAGGTCGCGGCCTCGTCGCGGTTGCAGGCGAGTGGAGACGAGCATGCCGCGAGCGCGGCGAGGAGGGTGACACGGGGGGACGCGTGCATGGCAGCGCGGCGATTGAAGCACCGCCTCGCGCGTGCGTGAAAGTTCGGCGCCAAACCCCGCCGGCGGACCGCTCGCAGCTCATTTTGCGCGACCGTTGCGGATTGCAGCGCTCGGTGGAGGCGCCTCGATTTGTTACGCTCGCGTGGAGATGGACGACGCGCGCAAGCCCGACGAGAAGCCGAACGCCAAGCCTCAGGACAACGAGCTGTCGTTCGCCCGGCAGCTGTTCTTCGGCTCGGTCGAGGAGGACGAGGTGTTCCCGTTCCCGCACGAGCTCCGCGGTGAGGAGCGCGAGACCCTGACCTCGCTGCTCGATCCGCTCGATCGATTCCTGCGCGAGCGCATCGAGTCCGGCATCGATCACGACCACGTGCTCGACCCGGCGCTGCTCGACGAGCTCAAGCAGATGGGCCTGTTCGGCCTGCTGATCCCGACCGCGTACGACGGCTTTGGCCTGTCGACGACCGGCTACGCGCGGCTGTTCGAGCGCATCGCGGCGACCGACGGCAGCATCGCGGCGACGATCGGCGCGCACCAGTCGATCGGCTGCAAGGGCATCGTGCTGTTCGGCACCGACGAGCAGAAGCAGCGCTACCTGCCGAGCCTGGCCACTGGCGAGCGCGTCGCGGCGTTCTGCCTGACCGAGCCTGGCTCCGGCTCCGACGCGGCCAGCATTCGCACGCGCGCGCGGCTGTCCGACGACGGCGAGCACTGGATCCTCGACGGCAGCAAGCTGTGGATCACCAACGGCGGGTTCGCGGACGTGTTCACCGTGTTCGCGCAGACCGAGGTCGAGCTCGACGGCAAGCTGCAGGATCGCATCACCGCGTTCATCGTCGAGCGGGCGTTCGGCGGGGTCACCAGCGGGCCCGAGGAGCACAAGCTCGGCATCAAGGGCTCGAGCACCACCGCGATTCACTTCGACGGCTGCAAGGTGCCGAAGGACAACGTGATCGGCGAGGTCGGCGGGGGCTTCAAGATCGCGATGACGATCTTGAACAATGGTCGCTTTGGGCTCGCGGCCGGGTGCGTGGGTGGGGCCAAGCGGCTGATCCGGCTGGCGTCCACCTACGCGAACGAGCGCACGCAGTTCAACAAGAAGCTGCGCGAGTTCGGGCTGATCAAGAAGAAGTTCGCGACCATGGCGCTGCTGGTCTATGCGGCCGAGTCGATGACCTACATGACCTGTGGGCTGATGGATCGGGGCCAGCGCGACTATGCGATCGAGGCCGCGATGTCCAAGGTGTTCGCGTCCGAGATGATGTGGCTGGTGTCGAACGAGTGCCTGCAGGTGATGGGCGGGCTCGGGTACTCGCGCGAGTACATCTTCGAGCGCTTCGTCCGAGACAGCCGCATCAACATGATCTTCGAGGGCACCAACGAGATCCTGCGGCTGTTCATCGCGCTGTCGGGCATTCAGGCTCCTGGCAAGCACCTGCGCGAGCTGGCCAGCGCGCTCAAGGATCCGCTGGAGAACTACAGCATGCTGCTGACCGAGCTGGTCTCGCGCGTGAAGGATCGGGTGATCAACGAGGAGCTGACGCGGGCGCACGCGAAGCTCAAGCGACCGGCGGTGCTGATCGAGGAGCAGACCGACACGTTCGGGCAGGTGGTCGAGCGGCTGCTGCGACACCATGGGAAGTCGATCATCGACGAGCAGATGCTGCTCGA
The DNA here is from genome assembly GCA_035538075.1 of Enhygromyxa sp. GTDB lineage: Bacteria > Myxococcota_A > Polyangia > Nannocystales > Nannocystaceae > Plesiocystis. Next base: position 420 of record DATLLB010000451.1, on the reverse strand, counting down.
GCGGGTCGCGGATGTGGCGGTGGATCTGTATGCGATGGTCGCGGTGGTCTCGCGGGCTACGCAGGCGATCGAGCAGAATCGCAAGAGCGCGGGGCATGAGGCGCTGCTGGCCTCGGTGTTCTGCGAGCAGGCGAATCGGCGCATTCGCAGGCGGCTGCGGGCGATCGAGCAGGGGCGGAAGAATGGGGATGTCGAGCTGCGGCAGATCGCGGACGAGCTGTTTGCGAATGGGGGGTACGTGCCCTCGCATCCGGTGCTCGAGTAAGAAACGCCGGCCCGCGCGGACGACTCCCGAGCCTGCGCATGCGAGCGAGGATCCACGTCGCGGGGATCAACTTGGCTTGGCGAGCGTCGAAATTGTCGATTCGTCGCTCGGTGATCAACGCCGTCGCGCTCGCGCGCGCACACGAGGTGCGCTCG
>DATLLB010000450.1:0-10322 GCA_035538075.1 Enhygromyxa sp. | reverse complement strand
GCCATCACCTGTGGTTGGATCGCCGTCGCCATCACCGGTGGTTGGATCGCCATCGCCATCACCGGTGGTTGGATCGCCGTCGCCATCACCGGTGGTCGGATCGCCGTCGCCATCGCCCGTGGTCGGGTCGCCGTCGCCGTCGCCATCGCCATCGCCATCGCCGGTGGTTGGGTCGCCGTCGCCGTCGCCATCGCCGGTGGTTGGATCGCCATCGCCATCACCAGTGGTCGGATCCCCATCCCCATCGCCGGTCTCGTCGTCGCCCATCCCGGCGTCGAGACAAAACCCTTGAATGCAGACCAGGCCCTCCGGACAGAGCGTCCCAGCGACGCACTGAATCGGACCATCGGAGCCGGTGTCGGGCTCGGTGCACGCCGACGCGGTGAGACCGAGCAGCGAGAGAACCGGGGCGAGCCGAGCGACAGTCGAACGCATCGGCCGATGATACTCGCTTGCGTCCGGGTCAGCCGCAATGAGCGATCACGGCAACGCCACCATCTCGTGCACGTTGCCTCGTACGCGGGTCACGGGAGCCACCGTGCCCGCAGGGCGCAGGATCATCGGCATCCCTTGGCGCGGCGACATCACCACGGTGGTCCTCCGGTCGATGCACGCGCCGGGAGCAAGCTCCACGCCGAACCGCTGCAGCAGCATGGCGATCACGGTGGTGACCTCGAGCAGCGCGAACGCGGAGCCGATGCACGTGCGCGGGCCGGCGCCGAACGGCGCGTACTCGAACGGCGAGCGCGTGAGCGTCTCCCAGCGCTCGGGTCGAAACTGCAAAGGGTCGGCGTAGAGCTCGGGATCGCGGTGCAGGCAGTAGGGGCTGATGATGATCTCGGTGCGAGCGGGCAGCTCGACGCCCTGCAGCTCGGTCGCCTGCGCGGTCATGCGGCCGGTGAAGGGTGCGGGCGGGAACAGGCGCAGGCTCTCCTTGATCACGCGGCCGAGCAGCACGAGCGAGCCGAGCTGATCGTGGCGTGGCGGCGCACCGCCGAGCGTGCGATCGAGCTCGTCGAGCACGTCGGCGAGCACCCGCGGATGCTGCACGAGCAGGAACAGCGTCCACGCGATCGCGTTCTTGCTGGTGTCGTGGCCGGCGAGGAACAACAAGAACAGCTGCCCCACGAGCTCGTCCTCGCTGAGCGTGTCGGCGTCGGCGTCCGGATCGTCACGGGCCGCGAGCAGCGAGGAGAGGATGTCGTCACCATCGATCGCGCTCGCGCGGCGGCCTGCGATCACGGCACGCAGCTCCTGCTCGAGCTGGGCCGCGGTGGTGACGAGCCGACGTCGCGGCGTGAGCGGGAGATTGAGCGGCACGAGCGTCGCTGGCGACATCGACAGGCCGAGCACCGCCTGGATCTGCTCGCCGATGCTGAGCGTGTCGGGCGTGGTCTCGAGGCCGAACAGCGTCTTGTTGGCGATCGCCAGCGTCAGAGGTGTCATCGCCGCGACCAGGTCGCACGTGTCGCCGACCTGCATGCGCGCGAGCGTGCGCTCGGTGAGCGCCACCATGGTCGCGTGGTAGGCCTCGAGCCGCGCGCGGTGGAACGCCGGTTGGATCGCACGCCGCTGTCGGCGGTGCTTGTCCTCGTTCATGCTGAACAGGCCCGAGGTCAGCGTCGTGTATGCGGGGCTCTCCTTCGGCCCCGCCACGCGCATGCTGTGGAACACGGTCATCTGGGTCGACACCGCCTGAAAGCAGGCCGGGCCGAACGCGAACACGAGGCCACGCTCGGCCTCGCGGATGAACACCGGTCCGCCGCCGCCGCTCGCGAGCGGGACCACCGAGCCGTAGCGCTCGGCCAGCGGGGTCATGTAGCCGATCGGATCGAGGACGAAGCGCACGAGGTTGCCGCGCCAGCCGAGCAGCGGGGTCGGACGCGGTCCTTCGAGCAGAGCGAACGGCGAGGGGCCATTCATCACGGGATCGAATACTCGAGCAGCGCGCCCAACGTGTACAGCTCCACGGGACCGACGCCTTGGCAGAAGGTCTCTTCGATGCCGAGCGATTGATACAACTTGGTCCAGCACGATTCGAAGGTGCCGGCGGGCGTGTTGAGCGAGCCGGCGCTCACCCACTGGTAGTTGTCGCTGCCGTTCATCCACGTGGCGCCATTCGAGACGGGCGCCTTCATGAACAGGAGCCACGGATTGTCGTAGTGCGAGATGTAGAGATCGCCGTCTTCGAGCCGGAGGTGGGTCCTAGCGAGGCCGCAGACCGAGACGATGTACGAGGAATAGCCGACGTGCTGCTCCATCCCGGAGAGGACCCACGTCTGCGTGTTGCCACCGTTGCAGCCGGTGCCGGGATCGATCTGGAAGGTCCACGTCGCGCCGACGGCCAGCGGCCACAGGTTCGTGGGCGAGGGATCGCCTCCCCACGGATCGCCATCGCCATCGCCGTCACCGGTGGTCGGATCGCCATCGCCGTCGCCGGTGGTCGGATCGCCGTCGCCATCACCGGTGGTGGGATCGCCATCACCGTCGCCGGTGGTGGGATCGCCATCGCCATCGCCGTCGCCATCACCATCGCCATCACCGGTGGGATCGCCATCGCCATCGCCGTCGCCATCACCCGTGGTCGGGTCGCCATCGCCGTCGCCGGTCTCGTCGTCGCTCATCCCCGCGTTGAGACAAAAGCCTTGAATGCAGACCAAGCCGTCCGGACAGAGCTGCCCCGCGACGCACTGCACCGGGCCGTCGGACGAGTCATCCGGCTCGGCGCAGGCAGACGCGGCGAGACCGAGCAACGAGAGAGCCGGAAGCAAGCGAGCGAAGTCTGAACGCATGGGCCGATCTTACTCGGTCGACCTCGGCCAGTGTAAAAGGCCTCGATGTCCATCCTCACGATCGAGTGGCAAAGCGTGGGTCCAGCGCGGCCGCAATCGCGGCTGGTGCCGCCCGTCTCGATGCGCCTCAACGGCTACGTGATCGACTACTCCGATGCGCTCGGGCGCGTCGTGTATCTATGCGGACCCGGCTACGACGGCTTCGGTGAGGCGTGGACGTGGGACGGCGAGCGCTGGGAGCCGCTGGTGAATAAGACGCTCAACCTCGACGGCGAGGGCCGCCACCAGGGCTACTGGGATCCCTCGCGCAACGCGATGGTCGTGCATCGATTTGCCTACGACTACGAGAGCGAGCGCCATCAGCCTGCGACGATGATCGTCGATGAGCAGGGCGCGCGGCGATTGAAGACCGCGGGCGAGCTTCCGATCGCGGCCGACGACGCCGATCTCGGCGGCGCGTTCGGCTTCGATCGTGCGCGCAACGTCGGCGTGTGCTTGACCCCGCACGGAGTCTGGACGCTCGACACCGACGGGCGCTGGTCGAAGGCCGCCAAGCTGCCCGAGGGCCTCGTCACACCCGATTGGAAGGACGACGTCGGCGCGGTCTGGAACCCGATCCGCAAGACCCTGTTCTTCTGGGTGTTCGAGAGCGACGACTACACCCACGTGTTCTTCGAGTGGGACGGCGCGGCGCTGACCCGGATCACGCACGACGGCCTGCCGCTCGACGAGCAGGGGCGCCTCCGCGAGTTTCACGTCGGCCTGTTCAACCCCTCGGCCAGCTTCGTCGGTCATCCGCGCCATGGCGTGTTGCTGCACGACGGCGCGCAGCAATTCGCGTACGACGGCGAGCGCTGGCGAGCGCTGCCTGCTAGCGACGACCCGCCGCCGCGCATGCAGGAGGGCCGGCTGGCCTACGATCCGCAGCGCGACGCGCTGGTGCTCGGGCCGGGCTATCACGAAGGCGACGCCGGCGGACGCGAGGCCCAGCGCGTGTTCTTCGAGCAGCAGGCCGGGCGCTGGTCCAGCTACGGCGTGGTCGCGTCCGACAGCCCGCTCGCGCGCGCGTCGAAGCGGATCTGCTTCACGTGCGGCGGTGAGTCGTTCGCCGCCACGCCGCGCGAGCTCTGGACCTGGGCGTGGCGCGACGACCAGTGGATCGAGACCTTCTCGGAGGAGCGCGGCGAGGCGCTCGTCGGTAGCGATCGCGTCGAGAGCATCGTCGACATGGGCGACCATGCGCTGGCGCTCGCGCAGAGCGGCAAGCTCTACCGCTTCGACGGCCACGCGTGGACGAAGACGCGCGAGTCGGTGCCCGACTTCGCCGAGCGCAGCGAGTTCGTGACCGTGCGCCGCGGCGACGGCGAGGACTTGATCGTCTGGGGCGGCGAGGTCAAGCGCCGCAAGTCCAACGACACCTTCTTTCGCGCGGGCGGCAAGTGGCACAAGAACAAGAAGGCCTCGCCGCGACCGGCCGACTTCGCGCACGGCAAGGACGACATCTACGTCGACTTCGCGGCGCTGTGGGACGCGACGCTGCAGCGTGTGGTTCGCTTCGGGTTCGACGAGGTCGCGACGCTCGAGGGCGAGCTCTGGCAGGCCCACGCACCCAAGCGTTATCGCGAGCTGATCGGCAGTCGCGGCTACAACCATTTGCCCGTGCACGATCGGCAGACCGGCGAGACGCTGCTGCTCAACCTCGAGGCCCGCACGCTGGTGCGCTTCGATCTGTCGGGCTGCACGGTGGTCGCGAAGCTGAGCCTGCCCGCCGAGCTCGAGCCCAAGGAGCAGCACGACACGCCCGCGTGGGCGCGCATTCGTGACGACGTCTGGTACGACGCGGCCCGCCGCACGCTCGAGGTCCAGCACGTCGAGGATCTGTGGGGCCGCTATCGCTGGGCGCTCGGGCCCGCGTTCGAGGCCGCTGCACAGCTCGGCGCCCGCACGACGGTGGCCGGCGCCGCGCCAGCGTCCGTCGAAGCCGAGGACGCGATCGAGTCGCTGTCGGTCTGCCTGTACCTGATCGACGGCGCCAAGCAGCAGGTCTGGGCGTGCAGCACCGCGGGGTCCGAGGTGGTGATCCGGTCGGGCAAGCTCGGCGGCGAGCTGGCCGAGAAGCGCACGAGCAAGAAGTCCGCCGCCGCGGCGCTCGAGCATGCGAACAAGCAGATCGCCGCCAAGCGCGAGCAGGGCTTCGTCGCCGCGAACAAGCTCGACCGCGAGGCGCTGGCGGCCATGGTCGCGATCGAGAGCCAGGCGCTGAGCATCGGCAAGCCGCGCAAGCGTGCGCTGGACGAGCACGCGATCGATCGCATCGGCGGCCTGCCGAGCGGCATCTCGAGCAAGGACTGGCCGCAGATCGACGGCGAGCCAGCGGGCTTCCTCGTGCAGATCGCGACCGGCGAGCTGCTGCGCAAGCACGCCGGCGTCGCGGTGTTCTGTACGACCGACGGCACCGCGACCGAGGACGAGGACAACAACGCGGTCGTGCTGATCAAGCCCGGCAAGTGGGTGAAGGATCCGATCGACGAGGCGCCCGACGGCGTCGAGGTGCTGCACGTGCGACCGCTGACCCGCGCCAAGCCCAAGCTCGAGATCGTCGAGTCGCGCGTGCAGGCGCTGGCCGAGCAGGATCCCGAGCTGGCCGCCGCGGTCGAGCGCTTCGGTCGTGGCAAGCAGGTCCACGCCGAGCTGCCCTACTCGAAGATCGGTGGCCAGCCGCATTGGGTGCAAGGCGGCGGCGAGGTCGATGACGAGTGGCTGCTGGTGGCGCAGCTCGACTTCGACGGCGTGCGGCTCGACGAGTGGGAGGACGCCGGCTTGTTCGGCGTGCTCTACATCCTCGTCAGCCGCGACGAGCAACAAGCGACCGCGCTCTGGCAATACACCTGAGCGATCAGCAAGGCCGGCAGCGCAGCTCGTAGACGCTGTCGTACGGCAGCGGGTGGCCTGGGCGGCGCGCGATCTTGATCTCTCCCGGTCGCCCGGCGTCGACACATTCGTCGGACATGTCGTCGGCCGGGTCGCTGGTCAGGCCGCTCGCGTCGGTCTGCCAGACCCAGCAGCTGTCGGCGCCGTCCGGCACGACGAAGTTGTAGTCTTCGATGAGCCAACCGGACTCGTCGCGCATGCAGCTCGGCACGGCCGTGCGCGCGTCCGCGTAGTCGACCTCTTCCAGCACACAGTCGGCGACGCACTCGAACTCGATGCAGTTCGGCTTTATCGGTTGCGGGATCGAGGGAAAGAAGACCTCGAGCGCCGTCGACCAGTCGGAATCGCAGATCGAATACAACGAGTCGAATGTGACGATCTCGGCCAGCCGTCCGCCCGGTCCGGCGCGCAGGGACGACGTGGGATCGGGCGCCGACGCCTGGCAGCCCGGCAACACGCCGAAGCCATCGAGATAGAGCTGCTCTTCGTCGTCGAGATCCGGCCCAGGCGGCGAGTAGAAGACCTCGCCGTTCGGTGTGTAGCCGCCGATGCTCGAGACCACCGGGACGAACGGCGGCTTGTCGAATTCGCCGGCAGCCGCGAGCGCGTCCTCCAGGCGACGTGTCGGGGTCAGCACGGCCTGGGTGGGATCGTCGGTCGGGCTGCCGTCGAGCGCGTGGTCCGTGAGCGCGCAGCTCTGGCCGTCGCACTCGAGCCCGGCGTTGATGCACACGGCGCTGGTCGGCTCGGCCGCTTGCGGGTCGGACCAGAAGATCCGCTCACCGTCCGGATCGAAGATCGTCGCCGAGCTCGCAGGGTGCGAGCAGTCGTCCTCGTCGCCGATCGTCACGATGCTGAGCGCCGCGTCGGGCCGGCGAAACTCGAACATCGGATGGTTGGGATCGGCCATGTGCTCGACCATCCGCGCGGCCGCTTCGATCGGGCTCTCGAACGCGCAGCCGGCAAAGCCCTGCAGGCCGGCGCAGGTGAGCGCCTCGGCCAGCTCGATGCCGTCGAGGTTGCCGCCAAACGGGTTGCCCGGGGCCTCGATCCACGGGCGCACGGCTAGCGCGTCGAGATCGTGATCGTCGCGGCCGGGGCTCGGGATGATCGGGATCGCGTCGACGCTGCAGTGGGCCTCGCAGATCGCCGCGAGATCCTCGACGCTGCCGCCCAGCTCACCGTGCTCGTCCGCGCCGACGAAGTCCTCGAGGTGAGCGCGGCAGCTGTCGAGCATCGGCTCGCCGCCGTGCGCCCGAGCACCCGCGCAGGTCGGACCGGGCACGCTGGTCGTGGTGACCGCCACGCGCACGTCGGCCGCGACGTCTTGCGCTTCGAGGACATCTGCGAACGCGGCCAGGTTGACCGCCCAGCGCTCGGTGAACGGCCGCATCGAAGGCGAATCGTCGATCACCAAGATCAAGTCGATCCGCCGCGCGCGACCGTAGGGCTCGATGACCTGCACGAGCGTGCGTCCGTCGGCGAGCTCGTCCTCGCTGCCCTCGCCGCCGCTCACCAGGTCGGGTCCGCACGCGACGAGCATGAGCGCAGGGGTGATCGCCAGGCGACGCATCGCGCCCACCCGAGCAAGACCGGTGCCAGCGTAACTCCGCGAGATCGACTCCCCGCGGGTCAACTCCATTGGCAACGGAGCTGCAAGCGGCCAACCAGGTGGGCTGCTACTCGGATTGCGGTCGCTCGGGCGGCAGGTAGGCGGCCACGATCGCGATCAACAAGCCGAGATCGCGGATCAGCAGCGGCCACCCGACTTCGCTGGCCTCGGTGGCCTCGCCGAAGCAACCGCAGCTGAGATCGATGTCACGCATGATCACCGAGAGGATCAGCCCGATGAAGGCGAGCGTCAGCGAGCCCAGCACCAGCGCCCCGGCCCGACGCTTGAACCCGATCAGCACGGCGAGCCCGGCGAGGATCTCGGTGACCGGGACGATCGCGGCCGCGAGGTTCCAGGTCCAGTGCGGGAAGGCCTGATAGTTGGCGATGTCCTGCGCGAACGAGGCCGGGTCGAGCAGCTTGACCACGCCTGCGAACACGAACACGCCACCGACGATCAGCCGACCGAGCACGCCGGCGATCTGCATCCACTTGGGCGTCGCCGTCTCGCTCATCCGGCCGCCTCCACGGTCGACTCGCTGCCCTCGATCGGCGCCTCTGCGGCCACCCACGCCTGCCAGCCGCCCTCGAGCACGCGCACCTGCTGGCACACGTCGCGCTCGCGCAGCAGCATGCCGAGGTACTCGGACTGCTCGCAGCTGCCTCCGTCGCAGTAGGTGATCACCTGGCCATCCGGTGGGATCGGTAGCGACTGCAGCTCGAGCAGGCCCTCGGCGTCCTCGGCCGGGAGGTTCATCGCGCCGGGGATGTGCGCGGCCGTGTAGTGGTAGCTGGGCCGCGCGTCGACGAACGTCACCTGCGCCTGACCGAGCAGCGCCTGCGCCTCTTCGACCGAGATGCGCTCGACGACCGGAGCGACCAGCGGGATCTCTTCCGTGCCGCACGTCGCGTCGCCCGGATCGGGCGGCGCCGCGATCAGATCGAGCCCCGGATGCGCCGCGATGAACACCAACCCACCCAGCACCGACGCGCCGATCACCAGCAGCACGTCCGCAACCAGCTCCAACTGCCGGGCGACGGCCACGGTTGCCACGCTCAGCGCGATGACCAGGAGCAGGGCGAGCACGGACCCGGATGTTAGCACCACGAGCGGCCCTTCACCCCCTCGCGAGTGGCGGCCAGCGGCGGGTCGACCGCAAGCCCTGCGCACCGTGGCACCGATCGCCCCCCTGGCACCGATCGCGCACGAGTGGTTCAATCGGTCGCGACCACCGCGATGCCACGCTTCAGCCGAACCCGTCGTCTGCCCGCCGCTCCACTGCTGGGCCGTCTGCTCGTCGCGCTGCTCTTGTGGGCGGCCGGATTGCCGCTGGCCAGCGAGGCTCTCGCGGCTCCCCCGTCGAACACCGGCGCGAGCGCCTCGGCGAGCACCAGCAGCAGGCCCAACACCTCGGCGCAGAGCAAGGGCTTCGTGCTGCCCGACTTCGTCTACGGCGGCAACGCGGCGTCTCTGCTCGCGCCAATCCAGGTCGGCCTCACGCCCAACGGCTACATCCCGCGCGGTCGGATTGGCCTGCAATACGATCGTCAGCTGCACCGCGCTCACTGGGTGCACCTCGGCGTCGCGGCGCTGTTCGATCGCGGTCGGTGGAGCGACTTTCGCATGGACAGCTGCGGGCTCACGCAGATCGGCACCTGCCAGGCGGGAACCACCGCAGGCTTGGATCTGTGGCTCGGCTACACCTACAAGATCTACGTCGAGAAGTACCCGTGGATCGTGCCGACCATCCGCGGCGGTCTGGCCGGCGGCTTTTGGTACTACCCGCGCATCGGTGGCACGCGCGAGCAGACCCGCGAGCTGACGTGGATGCTGGGCTTGCAGGCGGCCGCGGGCGTGCGCTTCTTCCTGCTGCGTCAGCTCGCGATCGGCATCGACCTCGAGTTCCGTCCGGGGCTGGCCGTGCACCGCGAGCGGCCCTCGGGCGCTTCGGAGCCGGACAACGATCCCGCGTTCATCCTGCCGCTGCAGATCCTGCCGCTCCTGGTCGAGTGGCGGTTTTGATCGCCGCGTCCTGACACCTCTCGCGGTCCGTCGGGGTCCAATCGCACCCATGGGCAGCACGCCCAGATGACATCAGCAACGCTGGCGGAGATCCGCTGCGCCAACCTTCATCTGGCCATGCTGTGCTCTCTCGCGCGTGAGCACATCATCCCGTCGCTCGGTCTGCGCAAGAACCCCTACGAGGGTGACGACGACGACTCGAACGACATCCCCTTCGACGAGGGAGACGAGGACGACGAGTTCGACGACGACTACGACCTCGACGACAGCGACGGCTTCAACGTCGCGCTGGCCGAGCAGCTCGGCAACCGCGACATCACCGTCGAGCAGCTCGGCCAGCTGCGCGAGCTCTACTGGCCCGAGCAGACCAGCGACGACGAGTTCATCGAGCAGGCGCTGCATCCCGAGTGGGACGGCGAGGACGAGATCTTCACCATCACCAAGCTGGACGGGCTCGAGCACTGCGTCGCGCTCGAGCTGCTGGATCTCGGCCGGCTCGACGTCAAGGGCCTCGCGCCGATCGCCAAGCTGACCACGCTGCGTCGCCTCGCTCTGGAATTTCGCGACCGCGTCCCGAAGCTCTCGCCGATCGCCAAGTTGCCTGCGCTCGAGCAGTTGTCGCTCACGTGGGTCGCAGACCTCTCGGCGCTCCGCGGAATGCCGCGGCTCGAGCGGCTGTCGGTCGCGCAGTCGAAGGTGACCGAGCTCGCCCCGTTGCTCGAGCTGCCGGCGCTGCGACGCGTGCACATGTGGTGGAGCCTCCAACCTGCGGAGATCGAGCGGGTGCGTGCGAACAACGGCGAGGTCCTGCAAGCGCTCGAGCAGCGCGGGATCGAGCTGGAGCTCGCCTGGCCCGCACCGCGGAAGAAGAAATCCAGCAGCAAGCGCAAACGCTGAGCGCGACGGGACGGCGCTGCGAGGCCGCCGTCCCGTCGGCCATCCATCACTGCGGCAGGATCGTGTAC
>DATLLB010000449.1:0-3455 GCA_035538075.1 Enhygromyxa sp. | reverse complement strand
AAGGTCCGTGAGCGCCGAATCACCGAGTCGTCTCCACGATGTCTCCACGCATGGTGTCGAGCGCGGTGGAGACACCGGGACTCGTGTCGACTCCGGGCCAGCGAAAACCGCCGTGATCCCGCACCCTTGCCGAGCACACTGCAACGGCGCGAGATCACGGATCAATTTCGGCAAGGGTGGGGGTCCCAGGCGTGGCTTTGCCACGACTGGGGGCGGGACCGGCCACGGTCCCGCCATCGAGATTTAGAAGTTGCCGCGCAGCGGCAACGGTTGTGTTTACACGGGCGCTGGGTTAGGCAGCGCATCCGATCGTGACGCAACGGCCCGCACAGAGCGTGACGAACTCGCTGCTCGATCGGCGGCTGCTGCTGTTCACCGGCAAGGGTGGCGTGGGCAAGACCACGATCGTGGCCGCGCTCGCGCTCGAGGCTGCGCGCCGCGGACGTCGACCGCTGATCGTCGAGCTCGGTCACCGAGCGTCGATGGAGTCGGTGTTCGCGGTCCCGGAGATCGGCTATGCGCCGCGCGAGGTCGGCGGTGGCGTGTGGGCGATGAACCTCGACTTCGAGTCGGCGCTCGAGGAGTACTTCGAGGAGCACATCCCGGTCAAAAGGGTCGCGCGCACGATCATGCGCAACAAGACCCTGCAGAAGTTCTTCCACGCCGCGCCGTCGGTCGCCGAGGTTGCGATCCTCAACAAGCTCAGCGCGCTCGAGAACCAGCGCGAGGGCGGCAGCCATCGCTGGGATCCGATCTTCGTCGACCTCGACGCGACCGGGCACGCGATCATGCTGCTCAACCTTCCCTCGGTGATGACCGGGCTGATCGGCGACGGGCCGATGCGGCGGCTGATCGACGGGTTCTCGAGCCTGCTCACCGATCCGCGCCGCACGGTGCTGAGCCTGGTGACGCTGCCGCTCGAGCTGCCGGCGCAGGAGACCGTCGAGCTCTACGAGCGGCTGGCCAAGCACCACGACGTCGAGCTCGGGGCGCTGTTCGTCAACCAGGTCCCGCCGCGGCCGCTCTCGCCCAAGCAGGCCGGCATGCTCGATCAGCTCGACCACCGCGCCCGCAAGTATCAGATCACCACGCTGGTCGACGACGTGGCGATCGCTCGTCGAGCGATGCGCTACCACGCCAACGCGCGCGGGCAGATCAACCGGCTGCGGCGCGACGTCGCGCTGCCGATGGTCGAGCTGCCGACGATCGCCAGCCGATCGCTCGAGCTCACGACCGTGGCCGAGATGGGCCGCCAGGCGATGGCGCTGCTCGACGCTGGCCGCGAGCGCGAGGAGACGTCCTCGTCATGAGTGGCATCGACGAGTTGCTGATGCGCCAGCGCCTGCTGGTAGCGATCGGCCCCGGTGGGGTCGGCAAGACCACGGTCTCGGCCGCGATCGCGTTGCGGGCCGCCGAGCTCGGTCGCCGCACGCTGGTGCTGACGATCGATCCGGCCAAGCGCTTGGCCGACGCGCTCGGGCTGAGCGGGCTCGACGATCGCATCCGCGAGGTCCCGACCGACGACCTGCGCAAGTCCGGAGTCGCGGTCCCGGGCCGGCTGTTCGCGGCGATGTTCGACAACGCGGCGAGCATGGACACGCTCATGCAGCGCGTGGCTCCGGACGCCGACACGCGCGACAAGGTGCTGCGCAACCGCGTGTACCGAGCGATGGCCGGCACGCTCGCGCGCAGCCACGCGTACCTGGCGATGGAGCGGCTCCACGAGGTGATGAGCTCGGGCAACTACGAGCTGGTCATCCTCGACACGCCGCCGGCCCGCAACGCGCTCGACATCCTCGACGCGCCCTCGCGGCTGGCCACGTTCCTCGAAGAGGGCGTGGTCAAGTGGTTCGTGCGCGACAAGGGCAAGGGCCTGCGCGCCAAGCTGATGCAGGGCTCGGGGGCCGCGGCGCTCAAGCTGTTCGAGGTCGTGGTCGGCAAGGAGCTCGCGCAGGAGACCATGCAGTTCTTCGAGGCCTTCGCGGGCATGCGCGAGGGCTTTCATGCGCGCGCGGGCGCGATCCAGGCGACGCTGCGAGCCAAGCACACCAGCTTCGTGCTGGTCAGCTCGGCCGACGCGACGCACCTGGTCGACGCCGAGGCGCTCGCCCGCGGGATCAAGGAGCGCGGCGTCGGCATCGAGGTGGCGGTGTTCAATCGCAGCTACGAGCGGCTGACCCACGCGGATCCGCTGCAGATCGTGACCGAGGCCGGCGAGCTCGACGTGCCGACGACCGTCCGCCTGTTGTTCGGCGACGAGCTGCTCCGACCCGAGCGCGAGACCATGATCTCGCTGGCGACCAGCCTGCATCGGGTCCGCACCGAGGCCGCGGCCAGCAACCTGCGTGCGCTCGAGTCGATCCGTCGGCTCGCCAAGCAGCTGCCTCCCGGGGCGCTCGAGCTCATCATCGCGCGGCTCGACGGGGACATTCGTGACCTCCCCGGTCTGCACGCGCTCGGGCCCTACCTGGCGGCAGCTCGACCTAAGTCTTGATGCCGTCGCCGGCCCTCCCCCATGCCGGGCAAAGCCCGTCACGGGACCCCCACCCACACGGTCGCCCCTTCGGGGCTCCTGCGCTCGGGCGGACTTCAACTCAAACCGTAGGGTTTGCGGTACCGTGCGGCCATGAATCAGCAGCCGCCGCAGGGGACCTCGCCGAACCAGCAACCGGGCCAGGGTCGGGCAGTTGCCCAGGCGCCGCAAGGCTCGATGGCGCAGCCGGGCTCGGGTCGCGTGCTCTACGAAGGCACCGCCCACCACAGCGCGCGCGTGCTCGAGTACGCCAAGTGGGGCGCAGTCTCGGCGGCCGCAGGGGCGCTGGCGATCTTCATCAACCAGATGGACTGGGGCGTGCCCGGTTGGGCGCTCGGGCTGTTCTGGCTGGCCGGCGTGCCGGGGCTCGCGTGGACCTACCTGGTCAACATCTCGAGCAAGTACAAGATCACCGGTCGGCGCGTGGAGACCGAGTCGGGCGTGCTCGCGAAGAAGGTGGAGACGCTCGAGCTCTGGCGCGTGCTCGACGTCGAGTACTCGCAGTCGCTGCTCGATCGGATCTTCAAGAACGGGCGCATCAAGCTGATCAGCACCGATCAGACCAACCCCGAGCTGCTCCTGCACGGGCTGCCCGATCACCGGGCGCTGTTCGAGCAGCTGCGCGACGCGGTCCAGGACGCTCGGCAGACCAACCGGCCGATGGAGCTGGTGCCCGGTGCCCACGTCGGCGACGACATGCTCGGCGGCGACGTGCATCATGGGTCTTAGACCCCCGCGGGCGTCCGTACACTTAGCCATGCACGTCCGCTTCGCGTCCGCCTCGCTCGCACTTTGTGCGAGTGAGGATGGGGCCCGCACGTAGTGCTCGACCGGACGTGGTGACCCCCTGAAGGGGGTCTTGGTGGCTTCGCTGGGAGCTGGGGTTGTGCCCAGAAAGGGGGGTGGGGTAGCTCTTGGGAGC
>DATLLB010000448.1:0-9928 GCA_035538075.1 Enhygromyxa sp. | reverse complement strand
TTGGCGGCGACCGTGCGCAGCGTGGCCTCGACCAGCACGCTGCGGTCGTAGACCACGCCGATGCGCACGTCCTCGGGCAGCAGCTCGTGCAGCGCGGGCATCAGCGCGTGGATGCGATCGGTCAGCTCCAGCGCGTTGGCGGGCATGGTCTCGTTCGACATTCCCGGCAACCTGATGAGCCTCGGCGCGATCGACTTTGGTCTGCTGGTCGACGGCGCCGTGGTCATGGTCGAACGAGCCTTTCACGAGCTCCACAAGCTGCGGGACGAGCCCGGCGAGCATGACGTCGAGGGTCGCGTGGTCGCGGCCATGCGCAGCGTCGCGCGACCGATGGCGCTCTCGGTCTTGATCATCGTGCTCGTCTACGTGCCGATCCTCAGCTTGCAGGGGGTCGACGGCAAGATGTTCCGACCGATGGCGCTGACGGTCGTGTTCGCGCTCTCGACCTCGTTGATCCTCGCGCTCACGTTCACGCCCGCGCTAGCCAGCTGGCTGCGACCGAAGCACTTGCCCAAGCGCGACCCGCTGCTCGTGCGCGCGGCCAACCGCATGTATCGACCGCTGCTCGAGCGCGCGATCTCGCGGCCGGCGATCATCGCCGTGCTCGCGGTCGCGCTGCTCGGCCTCGGCGGCCTCGCGTTCACCCGGACGGGCAGCAGCTTCATCCCGCAGCTCGACGAGGGCGACCTCGTCATTCAGACCACGCGTGCGCCCGACGTCTCGCTCGCGACAGCGATCGACGAAGCCATGCAGCTCGAGCGCACGGTGCTGGCTGCGGCCCCCGAGGTCGTCGCGGTCACCAGCCGGATCGGCAGCCCCGAGGTCGCGACCGACATCATGGGCCTCGAGCAGGCCGACGTGTTCGTCGAGCTGCGCCCGCGCGATCAGTGGCGCGAGGGCCTGACCCGCGAGCAGCTGATCGCCGAGATCGACGAAGCGATCGCAGCCGAGGCGCCGGGCGGCGATCCGGCCTACACGCAGCCGATCCAGATGCGCTTCAACGAGCTGCTCGCCGGCTCGGTCACCGACGTGGCGATCAGCATTTACGGCGAAGATCATGCCCAGCTGCGCGAGGTCGCCGAGCAGCTCGAGGCGATCCTGAGCGAGATTCCGGGCGCCGCCGACGTGCGCATCCTGGCTCCGCCTGCGGTCTCGCTGATCGAGGTGCGCCCGCGCCTGCTCGAGGCCACGCGGCTCGGCTTCACGCCTGTGGAGGTGCTCGATCTGGTCGCCGCGCTGCGGACCGGAGTCGAGGTCGGCGAGACCTGGGATGGTCCCGTGCGCATCCCGATCCGTCTGCGGCTGCGTCACGAAGCGGACGCGTTCACGCTCAGCGAGGTCCAGATCCCGACGCCGGCCGGCGAGGTCGTGCCGCTCTCGCGCGTGGCCGAGATCGTGCAGAGCGAGACCCCGGCGCTGGTCAATCGTCACCGCGGGCAGCGACGGATCGTGGTCGGCTTCAACGTCCGCGACGCCGAGCTCGGCGACGTGGTCGAGGCCGCGCAGGCGGCCGTCGACGCGCAGCTCGATCGCGAGCTGATCCGCGAGGCCGGCGTGCACCTCGAGTGGGGCGGACAGTACGAGCAGCTCGAGGAAGCGCGCGCGCGTCTGCAGGTGGTCGTGCCGATCGTGCTGCTCTCAGTCTTGATCGTGCTGATCGCCGCGTTCCGACGCCTGCGTCCGGCGCTGATCATCTTCCTCAACGTGCCGTTCGCCTGCGTGGGCGGGATCCTGGCCTTGTGGGCGCGCGACATGCCGGTCTCGATCTCCGCGGCGATCGGCTTCATCGCGCTGTCGGGCATCGCGGTGCTCAATGGCGTGGTGCTGATGTCGAGCGTGGTCAAGCGCGAGGACGCAGGCGAGCTTGCGAGCGCGGCCGCCCACGCAGCAGCGCTCGATCGCATGCTCCCGGTGTTGATGACCGCGCTGGTGGCCGCGCTCGGCTTTGTCCCGATGGCGCTCGCGACCGGCGTGGGCGCCGAGGTTCAGCGTCCGCTCGCGACCGTGGTCGTCGGCGGGCTCGTGACCTCGACTTTCCTGACACTCGTGCTGTTGCCGTCCCTGTATCCGTGGCTCGCCAAGCGCCGCCGCGCGAGCGACACTGCGACCTGATGCAGCTCCTGCTCGTCGAGGACGAAGACCGACTCGCCAAGGTCCTGATCCAGGGCCTGCGCGAGGAGGGTCATCAGGTCGACCTGTGCACGAGCGGCGAGCAGGCCTATCAGCAGGCGCGCAACATCGACTACGACGCGATCATCCTCGACTGGATGCTGCCCGACCTCGACGGCGTCAGCGTGCTCCGACGCTGGCGCGACGCAGGCGTGCGCACGCCCGTCCTGATGCTCACCGCCCGCGGCAGCGTCGGCGAGCGCGTCACCGGGCTCAAGGCTGGCGCCGACGACTACCTCGTCAAGCCGTTCGCGTTCGCCGAGCTGCTCGCGCGCCTCGAGGCCCTACATCGGCGCGGCGCCGGTCAGCTCGATCTGTTCCGCGCCGGCTCGGTCACCGTCGACGGCCGCCGCCGCGTGCTCGTCGGCCCCGACGGCGAGCTCGGCCTGACCCCGCGCGAGTACACGCTCGCGTGCGAGCTGTTCGGCCATGCCGGCGAGGTCAACTCGCGCAGCCACCTGCTCAATGCGGTGTGGGGCAGCAACTTCGAGGGCGACCCGAACATCCTGGATGTCTATGTCGGGTACCTGCGCGGCAAGCTGGCCCGCGTGGCCGGCGAGGCGGTCGAGATCAAGGCCGTGCGCGGCGTCGGGTTTCGGCTGGTGGTCACGGATTAGGCTTGAGAACGACGTTCACAGACGTTTTGTCGATAAATTTTCCTGATTGAAAAATATTTCCAAAACAGGAAATATCTAGAAAACAGGAAAACTTTGAGCAAGGATCGGACAGCGCGCGCAGCCTCCCGTGTGGAGGGAGAGGCCGAGTTGCTCGAGCGGGTCACCAGCGATGGCTTCTCCCTCGGCCCCGTGACCTTCACGCGCGAGCAGGTCGCTACGCCCCGTGGCCAAGTCGACGTCTTGGTCGCTCACCTCGACCGCACCAAACTCGAGCGCCGCTTCGTCTTCGAGTATCAGGTCGCCTGGACCCGCAAGAGTTGCATGGAGGCGGTCGAGCGGCTCCGTCGAGCAGGGGGACGAAAATTGCTCCCCATGCTGCTCACTCCCTATCTCTCGCCAGAGCTCCTCGACGAGTTGGTTGCGGAACGAATCAGCGCGATCGATGCGTGCGGCAACGGTCTGCTCGCCGACCCGCCAGCGCTCTTCATCCTGCGCACGGGTGCCAAGAAGCCCAAGCAACACAAGCAACCGAGCTCGCCCACCCGCCTGGCGATTTACGAAAGCAGCAACGTCGCCACGCTCGTCCCGCGGATCTTTCTGTCGCAGCGAGTCTTCCCCACCACGACAGCCGTGCTCGATGCCTGCCACGCCCGCATGATGACGCTGGGAGCCGCTCCGACCCCACTCACCTTGTCCACCGTATCGAAGGCGCTGCGGCAGCTAGACGAGGATCTCGTGACCGATCGTCGTGGGCGAGAGCGACACCTCCGCGACCCCGAACGACTCCTTCAACATCTTCAGCGTGGCTTTCGGCTGCCGTCGACGCCGCCGCTGCTGCTGAAATCCAAGCTCACGGTCGCGAAGATGTGGACGCAGCTCCAGGCTTCACGTCCCCAGCTCCGATTCGTCGCCACTGGCCGACAGTCCGCGATCCGCCACATTGGCCTTGCGGGCCCCGATCGTCTGCAGCTCTACGTCAGCGATGCGTCGCTCGCCCAACAAGCGCTGGAAGCAAAACCCACGCAGGCATTCCCCAACCTCGAGCTCATTGAAACAGGGGATGAGGCGCCATACTTCGACAGCCGCGAGCACGACCGCGGCGTCTGGTCATCGCCGCTGCAATGCTATCTCGAGCTCGCCCGCATTCAGGCCGACCCCCGCGAGCGTGATGTCGCCGAAAAGCTGCGCGCAAAGCTCATCGACGCCGTCCGCACCCAGCCCGTCGGAAAGCCGCCGTGATGACCTACTTGCCCATCGAGCCATACTTGATCGAATTGATCGAGCGCATGGCGAGGGACGAAATCTCGTTCATCCTCGCGGGTGGGCTCGGTATCTATCTGAAGCGCCGCTGGGTGAATGAGCAGGTCGAATCGAGGCTTCGCAAGAACCTCTTCGATGTAGTTCCCGATGCGCGCGCGACCGATGACATCGACACGTTCTTCCAGCTCGAGGCGTATTTGCAGCCCACGCGGTCCAAGCTTCGCCGAGCACTCGAAGAGCTCGGCTACGAACCCCGCACCAACTACCTGATCTTCGAGAAGACTCTGTCCGATGAGACCGAGCAGACGATCAGCATCGATCTCCTTGCGCCGGTCCCCGACGATTCACGCTTCAAAGTGGACAAGCCTGGCGGGCCCGGCAAGGTCCGGCGGCTGAGCCCCCGCGAGCACAAGAGCTCGCCCGCATCCGAGCAACTGCACGGCTACGCCACACCCGAGGCGTTCGCAATCGACGAGCGACCGCAGTCACTGCCGCTCCTCGGTCGAAGTCCCAACGGCGAGCCCTACGATGGATTCATTTTGGTTCCCCACCCATTCGCCTCGCTGTGCATGAAGATCAAGGCGGCTGCCGATCTTCGAGCAGAGAAGCACGCGCAGGATGTGTACCTGTTGCTCGCCATGCTGGACGAGCAAGAGTGGGACGAGTGCAACGAGCTTCGCGAGCAGTTCCGCGGTCATCCCGAACTACGCTCGATCTGCCAGGCAGTGACGGACTTGTTTTGCACGCCAGATCAGAGTGGTTGCATCACAATCGCCCGAAACACTCGCGGCGCCGACCTTCGGTCGTTTTCCGAGCTAATCCGCGAGCTGTTTCCGTCCTCGGGGTCATAGAATGCAGCTGCGCACGCGATTGTTGCTGTTCGGCGCTGGTCTGCCGCTCGCCCTGCTGATCGCGACCGTGGTCATCTCCGGCCTGGTCTTCAACCGCACGCTGTTGGCCGAGCACGACCGCGCGCTGCTCGGTCAGGCCGGGGTCGAGGCGGTCAGCTTGTTCGATCGCGCCAGCAACCCGCACCTGCACCTGCTCGAGTCGCCGCTCGACAGCCAGATCCGCGACTTCACGCCGCGCGGCGCGTTGTTCGGGCCCGATGGCGAGCCGATCGCTCGCTACCCCGACAACGCGACGATCCCCGAGCATGTCGATCCGGCGACGTGGACGCTCGAGCCCAAGCTCGCGACCGTGCAGGGCCCCGATGGTCATGATCGGCAGCTGTGGGTGCGCGTGGACGGACCCGACGGACGGCCGCACGGGCTGTGGCTGGCGGCCTCGCTCGAGCGCCACGATCGCGAGATGGCGAGCTACTGGCGGATCGCCGCGCTGGTGGTGGTGCTGGTCGCCGCGGTGCTGCTCGCCATTCAGATCTCGCATGCGCGACGCCTGAGCGCGCGAGTCGGCAACCTGACCGCGCACATGCGAAAGCTGCGGGCCGGCAACCTCGACGCGGTGCCGCCCGACGATCTCGAGCATGACGAGATCGCGGAGCTGCGCCGAGCGATCGCCGAGACCACCGAGCGGCTCGCGGCCGCGCGCTCGAGCCAGGATCGACTGATCGCCGACGCGGCCCACGAGCTCCGCACGCCGCTCGCGGCCATGCAGGCCGGCATCGACGTGGCGCTGCGTCGCGATCGGCCCGCCGCGCAGCTCCGCGAGACGCTCGAGCACACCTTGATCGAGGTCGCGCGGCTCAGCGATCTGTCGAGCAGCCTGCTCGACCTCGCGGCCCTGCGCGCGAGCCCGCTGCAGCGCAGCCGCGGCGACCTCGTGCACACGCTGGTCGAGGCGGTCGACGCCGCGCGAGCGCTGGCCGAGGAGCGCGGCTGTGTGGTCCGCATGCGCGCGCCCGAGGCTGCGCTGGCCGAGTACTCGGGCTCGGCGATCCGCCAGGCGCTCGACAACCTCTTGCACAACGCGATCAAGTTCTCGCCGCCGGGATCGAGCATCGAGGTCACGCTCGATCCGAGCGACGACGCGTGGGTGTTCGCGGTCGTCGACGCCGGCCCCGGCGTGCCTGCAGACGCGCGCGAGGCCATCTTCGAGCCCTTCCACCGACTCGGTCGCGCGGAGCCGGGCGGCGGGCTCGGGCTCGCGATCGTGCGCGACGTCGCCACCCGCCATCACGGCCGCGCGTGGGTCGAGGATCACGAGCGCGGTGGCGCTCGGTTCGTGTTCACGCTCGCGAAGCGCTGAGCCGACGCGTTACCCTCACGCTCGTGGATGCGATCCCGCTCGAGTCCGAAGAGCGCGAGTGGCTGCTCGAGCGCAGCGCCGAGCTGATCGCGGCGATCGGCTGGCAGCGCTTCGTACAGGCGCCGTTGGTGTTGCCGAACGAGCGCAGCTTCCCCGATCCGTGGACGCCCGACGCCCGTGGCGTGCGACGGCTCGCGCTGCGATTGCTGGCTTACGCCGACCTCGGCCAGCTCGACGTCAGCGTCGAGGTGTTCGGCAGCAGTCGACCGAGCCGGCACGACCCCGGCGGCACGCTGCAGGTCGCCGCGTGGTTTGCAGGGATCGATCGCGGCGTGTGCAAGTTCGGCTGCGCGCGCGACCAACTTCACGATGCGATCGGCGTGGTCGCGGCGATGGCCCACGAGGTCGCCCACGCGTTTCGCCGCTTCCATCGGCTCGAGGTCGATGATCACGCGCTCGAGGAGCGGCTGACCGACCTCACCACGATCGCGCTGGGCTTTGGTGTGCTGACCACCAACGCAGCCTTGCGCCACCGTTCATCCTTCATCGTCGCGGGCGACATCCTCGGTGGCCACAAGTGGTCGCGCAATCAGCTCGGCTACCTCCCGCCCGCTGCGATGAGCTACACGCTCGCGCTCTGGTGGTTCGCGCGGGGCAACGACGGGTCGGGCCGCCGGGCGATCGGGCAGGCGTTGGAGCTCAACCAGCGAGGCTGGTTCCGCGCTGCCCTGGGCACGCTCGCTCGTCAGCACGGCGATCTGAGCGGCGCGCTCGGATTGCCGGCGAGCTCACGCTGGCCGAAGCCGCGCGACGTCGGAGCGATCGTCGTGGCCGAGCGTCCCGACTCGCCCGAGCTGCTCGACGAGGGCGACGAAGCGGAGGACGAGGACGACGACGAGGTCGTGTTTCGGCTGCGCCGTCGAGTGCCGTGGGAGCAGCCTGCGAAGTTCAAGCTGGCGACGATCGTCCTGCTCGGCGGCTGGCTCGCAGCGGCGATCGACCGCCAGACCGCGTGGGGCATCATCGCCACGATGGTGACCGGGTTCGCAGTCTTGGGCGCCGCCCGCTGGAACGATCGATGCTCGCATCTCGGCTGCAACCACCCGCTCGAGCTCGACGACGAGGTGTGCCCTGGCTGTGAGCGACTGATCGCCGGGACCATCGCCGAGCAATCCGAGCGCATCGACGCGGAGCATCGATGGGCGCTGTCGCGGCACCCGAAATGAGGCGTCAGTCGACCGCGCAGACCTCGTCGGTGTCGAACTCGGCCTCGTAGTCGACGCCCTCGATCTCGAACCCACGCGTGCGCGCGTACTCGGTCATGAAGCGATCGTAGAGCGAGCGATCGAACACCTGGCCGGGCGCGAGCGCCTCGAAGCGCGCCCGCATCTGCGCCTGCACCTCGTCGGCCAGCTCGCGATCGTCCATGCGGATCAGCCCGTCCGCGTCGGTCCCCGGATCGGCCGCGAACACGTGCTCGGCGAACATCCGCCGCATGCTCGCGAGCGGGTCCTCGTGCCGCGCCCCCATCACGTCGAGCAGCAGCGCCATGTAGAGCGGCACGCCCGGGATCCCACCCGAGGCCTCGGTCACCACCGCCGGCCCCTCGACCGCGTACGCGTACCCGCCGACGCTGCGCTCGAGCATGGCCGCCAGCGCGCGCGTGGTGAATTCGAGATCGGCCTTGGCCAGCCCGATCAACCCGTCGCGGTAGAGCGGCGCGTTCAGAGGGCTGCCGCGGTAGGAGATCGTCAGCAGCGTGTGCTTGTCCGCGAGCAGATCGGCGGCCAGCAGATCGCGGACCCACTCCTCGACCACGCGACCGCCCATCACCCACTGCGTGGCCACGGCCTCCTCGGGCGTGCCGGGTGCGATCTCCTGATCGAAGATGATCGGCGGCGCGTCGCCCTCGGGGCCCGCGAAGCTCAGCACCTTGGCCGGCTTGCCGAGCGGCTTGAGGCTGCTCGACACGGTCTTGCCCGTGCGAAAGTCGAGCCCGCGCGGGGCCGCGAGCGACCACACCAGGCCGTTGAGCTTCTGTCCGGGAAACCGCGCGCGCAGGTCCTCGAGCACCGCTGCGCGAGCGACCGGATCGAATGCGTCGACGTTGTGCGACACGGCCGTGCGCCCGCGCGCTCGCAGGGCTCGCTCGATCGCCGTGTTGCGGTGCCACGCGGGCGAGCCGATCTTGCGGATCTTGTTGCTGCTCTCCTGGTTTGGCTCCGCGTCGAAGCTGACGTTGATGGTGTCGCACGCGTGATCGCAGGCCAGCGCGATCCGAGCTGCGCTGCCAAACCCACCCGAGCCGCCGACGATCAGCCACAGCCCACCGCGCTCGCGCTGCTTGGTGTCGCCGCACGCCCGCGCGACCATCTGCTCCGCGTCGCGCTGCGTGCCGATCGGATGAAAGTTGGCGGGGAAGATCACATTGCCCGCCGCGCGCATGAACCGGAATTGAAACTGGGGGATAGCGAGCTTCATCGGTCGGCCTCGCTCGCCGTGTACCATGAAACCCGTGCCTCTCTCGCCGCGGCTCGCCCTCGCTTCGCTGTGCTTGGTGCTCGCCTGTGCCGAGGCTCACTGGGCGAGCCTGCGCTGGCCCAGCGATCGTCCGGGCACGCCGCGACAGCCGGTGCTGGACGCGGCGGATTTGGGCCTGGCGGTGCGGGCGACCGCGATCGACTACGAGCCCGAGGCGATCGTGGTCGCGCTCGAGCTGCACAACGACGGCGATGCGCTGCTGCAGATCGAGCGGGCCGCGATCACGCTCGCGTGGGACGAGCTCGAGTACGCGATCGAGGATGGCGGATCGGAGCCGGCGTGGATCGAGCTCGGGCCCGAGGCGATCGCAGCGACGCAGCTCCGCTATCACCTCGGCCGACCGCTGACCGGGCCGGGGTCGCGGTTGATCCTGCGCTCGCTGACCCGCGACGGCACGAGCGTGGTCGAGCTACCGCAGCTCGAGCTGCCCGCCATGCCCATGGACTAATCCACGATAAGCGTCATTTCAGCGGCGGGGCCTCGTCGACCTCTTTGCACGAGACCTCGCCATTGATCCCCACTGCATTCCCGCCCTGCCCGACCGCGCCGAAGAAATCCACGCGCCAGATCTTGTCGTCGTTCATGTGCAGGAACAGCTGCAGGCGGCCGTAGTCCTCGATCCCCTTCTCGCAGCCGATCGCCTGCGCTCCGCTCGGCTGGCCGGCGAACACCTGGGCCTCGGCGATCGCGTCCCAGCGGATCGTGCGGTGGCAGTGCTCGAAGCGGGCCTCGAGCTCCTGGCGATTGGTCAACGACATGCGCGGGCACGCGTCGCGCAGCGGGCCTTCGTCGAGCGGGGTCAGCTGCGCGAGCGCGTCGAAGTCTCCGGCCTTCAGGGCATCGAAGGCGCTGCGGCCCACGTTGGCCAAGGCGAGCTTGCGATCGTCGAGCTCGGGCTCGGGCCCGACCTCGGCCGCCGGCTCGGGCTCGACCGCGTCGACCGTCGCAGGCTCGGGCTTCGCCTTCGCAGGCTCGGGCTCCGCCTCGCCGGGGCTCACCCGCGACGCGCGGCCAAGCTCGACCTCGGCCTGCTTCGCGTCGCCTTCGTGCTTCTCGCTGCCACACGCGAGCGTCGAGATCAGGGTCAGGAGCAGCGCGAGGCGGGTCGGAGTCGGCACACGAGGCATGATAGC
>DATLLB010000447.1:0-9485 GCA_035538075.1 Enhygromyxa sp. | reverse complement strand
TCACCGCTCCGTGTCGCGCAACCATGTCGAGGTCCACGTCGACGAGCGCGGCGCACAGCTTCGCGATCTGCGTTCGACCAACGGCACCTTCGTCAACGATCAGCCGGTCGGCAGCGTGTACCTGCGCGACGGCGACCGCATCAAGGTCGGGCGCACGGTCTTCAAGTACATCAGCGGCAGCAACGTCGAGGCCGCCTATCACGAGCAGCTGTTCACGATGACCCGGCACGACGCGCTGACGGGCATCCACAACCGGCGCAGCTTCGACGAGAAGATCGAAGACGAGGTCGCCCGCGCCAGTCGCTACGGACGGCCGCTCGCGCTGCTGCTGTTCGACATCGATCACTTCAAGCGCTGCAACGACACCTACGGCCACCGCACCGGTGACTACGTGCTCCGCGACGTCGCGCAGCTGGTCCACGCCCGCGCGAGCACCCACGACTTCTTCGTCGCGCGCTACGGCGGCGAGGAGTTTGCGGTGTTGCTGCTCGAGTTCGAGGACGGCAGCCCCACGGCCTTCGCCGAAGAGGTGCGCGCCGCCGTCGAGGGCCACGAGTTCACGTTCGAGGGCAATCGGATCCCGGTCACGATCTCGGCCGGGCTCGCGATCTGGGAGCCGCGCTACGAGCTGGCCGCACAGCTGATCGAGGCCGCAGATCAGTGCCTCTATCAGGCCAAGGCCGAAGGTCGCAATCGCGTCGTCACGGCTGTTTAGTCGGTCACCCAAGTTTGGCTTGACGCCGAGCGGTCGCGCGCACTATCGCTTCGAGCGTGGTGGCGCATCAACGGCTCTCGAAGTCTGCTCTCGAGCTCGCGCTCTCGTGCATCGGCGCGCTGACGATCGCGTGTGGAGACTCGGCTCCGGCCGACGACGTCGGAGAGACCGGCGATGGCGACGGTGATGGCGATGGCGATGGCGATGGCGACGGAGAGCCGGGCGATGGCGATGGCGATGGCGATGGAGATGGCGAGACGGGTGATGGCGACGGCGACGGTGAGACGGGAGATGGAGACGGCGACGGAGACGGCGACGGCGATCCGCGGCAGTACCCCGAGCCCGACGCCTGGGGCGGCACGACCGGACCCGGCGGACCGGCGGTCGTGTTCACGCCCGATCAGCTCTACCAAAATTGCGCCTACCTCGACGGCGGCACCGGGGACACCACCGACCACCACAACCTCGTCGTCATGTTCGACGGCCTCCTGATGATGCCGTGGGCGCCCGAGTGGGGCGGCGGCGGCATCACGTTCTTCAACATCGCCGATCCCTGCAACCCGCAGGCGGTCGGCTACGGGACCTCGAACCAGATGCGAGAGACCCACGCGACCGGCTTCGCCAACGTCGACGGCCTCTGGTACGCGGTCGTCGACGAGATCGTGCAGCCGCTGCTCGGGCTCTCGGGCGGCCTGCAGATGTGGGACGTGAGCAACACCGCCACGCCCAGCGCGGTCGCGGAGCTCGAGCTGCCGGGCTTCTTGTACCCCGACGCCTACGCGCGCGTGACCCTGAGCGTGTTCTATCAAGCGCCGTGGATCTACGTGGCCGGGGCCGACAACGGCATCTACGTGGTCGATGCCAGCGATCCGCTGAACCCGGTGCTCGCCGAGCAATACAACTTCAGCCCCACGCATCGGGCCGGGCAGGTGCAGGTGATCGGCAACCTGCTGATGGTCACGGCGGCCGAGGGCCCGCGCACGGTCATGCTCGACGTCTCGGTGCCCGACAACCCGCAGCCGATCGCCGGCGGCGACTTCCCGGTCCTCGATTCGCTCGGGCAGCCGCGCGAGTCGTACTTCTCCAACTGGGCCAGCGGCTACGGCTTCTATGCGATCAAGGACGGCGGCGGCGGCCTGCTGATCTACGACCTCCACGAGCCCGGCAACCCGGTCTTCTACGGCGAGAACAAGTCGGGGGGCAACGGCGGCTACGTGTTCCCGAAGGACAACCTCGCGTTCGTCGGCGAGTCCGACGTCGCGCGCATCTACGACTGGTCGGATCCTGCGAACATCGTCGAGGTCGCCGTGCTCGATCTCGAGGGCGACCTCGACACCGTCACGCCGATCGGCAACGTCGCCGTGCTCAGCTGCGACGACGAGGCCACGCCCAACCAGGGCTCCGCGATCGCCCCCTACGCCGAGCAACCCGACAGCGATCCGCCCCACGTCACCTTCGTGTGGCCGCCCGACGGCGCGACCGATATCAAGCTCAGCAGCCGCTTCGGCGTGACCTTCAACGAGATGGTCGAGCCCAAGAGCGCCTGGAACGGGTCGGTGCGGCTGTACGAGACCGACACGCTGGTCCGCGTGGATGGTTGGATCTCCACGCAGGAGGCGATCGTCAACTTCGCGCCCAAGCAAGCGCTGAAGCCGGGCACCTCGTACACGCTCGAGATCACGGCCAACGGCGTGGTCGACTACAACCTCAATGCGGTGGAGGAGACCTTCACCGCGACCTTCACGACCGCGGGCTGAGTCGATGCGGCGCGCCTGGATGCTCTCGATCGTGCTCGCGCTCGCGGGCTGCAACGACGACGTGTCGAGCGTCAGCGAGTCCGAGACCGGGGATGGGGACGGGGACGGAGATGGCGATGGGGATGGCGACGGTGATGGTGATGGGGACGGGGATGGAGATGGGGATGGAGACGGCGATGGCGCTGGCGATCCGCTGAATCCCGATCCCGGCGACGACCGCTACGTGATCGTCGAGCAGTCGTTCGAGCTCGACGCGTCGGCCTCGACCGGAGCGGTCCTCTACCACTGGGACTTCGGCGACGGCAGCTCGCAGCCTTCACCCACGCCCGATCCCGTCGCCACCCACCAGTACGCGCAGCCCGGCCGCTATCAGGCGATCCTCACCGTCTACGACGCCGAGCGAGACTCGCTCGCGGCCAGCGTCACGATCACCGCGACGCATGTCCCCACCCACGCGCCGCGCGAGAGCGGCACGGTGCTCAGCCTCGCGCCGCTCGGCTTCGACGGCGTGGCTGCGATCTCGCCCGACTCGAGCGAGCTGATCCTCGTCCGCCGCAGCGGCACGCCCGAGCGGCCGAGCTTCGAGCTGGTCGAGCGCAGCGAGACCTGCGAGCGCCCGCGCAGCCTCGGCATCGTCGAGGACGAGCTGTTCGCGGTCACCTGCGAGAGCGGAGTCGTCCACACGCGCCCCGTCGAGGGCTCGGGCGACGGGTTCATCAATTACGGTCCACACGCGCGCCCGTTCGCGAGCATCGGCGTGGACGGCATCGTCGTCACCAGCCTGTCCGGCACTGGCCAGCTCGGACGCTTCGACCTCTCCGACGCCGAGCCACTCCCGCTCTCGCCGCTCGAAGCCATCGAGGACGCCCGCGGCCTCGCGCTGTGGCCCGATGGTCGAGTAGCGATCAGCCGCTGGCGCTCGCCCGACGACGAGGGCCAGATCGCCCTGGTCGATATCTCCACCGGCGATCGCGAGATCATCACGCTCGCCTACGACCCCACGCCTCCGTCCGACACCGAGATCGGCGGCGTGCCCAGCTACCTCGATCAGATCCTGGTCTCGCCGATCGCCGACGAGGTCGCGATCCCCAGCATCCAGGCCAACTTCCTGCACGGCGAGTTCCTCACGGGCGAGGCGCTGACCTTCGAGACCACCATCCGCGCCGTCGCCTCGTTCGTGATCCTCGGTGAACCCGACGGCGACGGCCACATCTCCGGTCTCGAGCTGCTCGATCGCCGCAAGCAATTCGACAACCGTGGCTTCGCCAACGCCGGCGTGTACTCGAGCCACGGCGACTACTTGTTCGTGGCCATGCGCGGCAATCGGACGGTCGAGCGCTTCGACACCCTGACCGGATCGCAAGCCGGCACGCTGCTCGACGTCGGCCTCGCGCCGACCGGCATCGCGCTCTCGCCCGACGATCGCCATCTCTACGTGAACGCCTACATGTCCCGCGAGCTGCGGGTCTACGACGTCAGCAACTTCGACGTGCTGCCGACGCCGATCGCCACCATCGCGTTGGTCGAGCAAGAGCCGCTCTCGCCCGAGGTCTTGCTCGGCAAGCAGCTGTTCAACGACTCCTTCAACCCCAAGCTCAGCAAGCACGGCTACATCGCCTGTGCCCACTGTCACCTCGACGGCGAGGCCGATCGTCGCACCTGGGACTTCACCGATCGCGGCGAGGGCCTGCGCAACACCATCTCGCTGCTCGGCCGTGGCGGGCTCGCGCACGGGCCCGTGCACTGGAGCGCCAACTTCGACGAGATTCAGGACTTCGAGCACGACCTGCGCGGCCCGTTCGGCGGCTTCGGTCTGCTCGACGACGCCGACTGGAACAGCGGCACCGTGAACACGACGCTCGGCGATCCCAAGGCTGGGCTCTCGCCCGAGCTCGACGCGCTCGCGGCCTACGTCGAGAGCCTCGACGAATTCCCGCCGAGCCCTCATCTCACGCAAGCCGGCGAGCTCACGCCCGAGGCCGCGGCCGGCCAGCTGCTGTTCGAGTCGCCCGCGCTCGGCTGCACGAGCTGTCACGCGAGCGCGACCATGACCGACAGCCAGTGGCTCGCGCCTGCGGTCCCGCTGCTGCACGACGTCGGCACGCTCGGCCCCGGCTCCGGTCTGCGCCTCGGCGAGCCGCTGACCGGCCTCGACACGCCCACGCTGCACGAGCTGTGGAACTCGCCGCCGTACCTGCACGACGGCTCGGCCGCCGATCTCATGGCGGTGTTGACCGACAAGAACAGCGCCGATCTGCACGGCACCACTTCGCAGCTGACGCCAGTCGAGCTCGCGCAGCTGGTCGCGTATCTTCTGAGCCTCTGACCGACATGACTGCGCAACCCGAAAAACAGCTGCTGGCCCACAGCACGCCCACCATCAAGCTGATCCTCAAGTGGCTCGTGATCGTGCAGCTGCTCGCGGGCGTCACGATGGTCATCGTCGGCCTGCTGCTCCCGCGCGAGTGGAAGGTGGAGAAGAGCGTCGAGATCACGGGCGACATCGCGACCATTCATGCGCTGGTCTCCGACGCCGAGCAGTGGGATCGCTGGATGTTCGATCCTGCCCAGCCCGGCATGACCACGCAGACTGACGGCCAGGGTGTCGGCGCCACCATCCAGTGGTCGAGCGACGACAGCAACGGCGAGCTCCTCCTGGTCGAGTCCGATCCGAGCAAGGGCATCCGCTGGGACGGCAAGATCGAGACCGACGAGGTCAACAACCACGGCGAGATTCGCTACGAGCAGCTCGACGGCGGAGTCGTGCGCGTGACCTTGCTCGACACCGGCACGCTCCCGCCCGTGTTCGGCGGCTACTTCGTGCCGGTCATGAACTCTGCGCTCGGACAGCACTTTGGCGCCGCGCTCGGCCGGCTCGAGGCCGCCGTCGAAGGGCAGGGTTCATGACGATCCTCGATGACAGCGAGCTCGACTTCCTGACCCTGCGCACGGTCGTCGGACGACGCGCTCGGAACCCCGAGCTGACGGCCAGCGGCGCGTGCGGGCCCAACACAACCGAGCCCGATCCGCGCCTGTGTGGTCCGTCGCTGACCCCTTGCGGCCCGCTGTCCGATGCGTGCGGTCCCGACAACTGTGCGCCAAACGACGCCGCGTGTGGACCCGACAACTGTGCGCCGAACGACGCCGCGTGCGGACCCGACAACTGTGCGCCGAACGACGCCGCGTGCGGACCCGACAACAACCGCCTCTGCGATCCGGTGCCCGACGATGGTGTGCCAATGCCACGCATCTGCGGTCCCTCGCTGTGCGGGCCGCTGGCGGACGACGGATCGCCGGGCATCTGCATGCCCAACTCCGACGCCTGCGCGCCCTCGCTCGACCCCGACCGCTTGCCGCCGTGGCACGATCGCAGGCCGCGACGTGACTCCCAGTCGAGCTTCGCCGCCACGATCGATTCGTCCGACCCGCAGCGCTGCTACCTGCGGCTGCGTGCGGACGTCTATTTGGTCTCCGGGGCTCGTCGCGCGGCGCTCTACGACTTCCACGGCGAGACGATCCACTGGCTCACGCAGGCCTCGCACCAGCTGCTCGCCGACTGGCTCACGCACGGGCTGGTCCCGGCCACGCTGCGTGCCGACCAGCGCACGCTCCTGCATCGCCTGAATGCGTGTGAGTTGGTCGAGCTCGCCGATCACCCCGCCGCGCTGCCCCACATTCACGAGCTCGCCCGTCCGCCACAGCCCGAGTTCGCGTGGATCGAGATCACCCAGACCTGCAACCTCGAGTGCACGCACTGCTACGAGGAGTCCTCGCACCGCTGCACGCGACGGCTGTCGCTCGCGGAATTTGAGCGGGTCGTGGCGGAGCTGGTTGCGCTCGGGGTGCGACGCGTGCAGCTGATCGGCGGCGAGCCGCTGGCGCTGGGCAGCAGCGCTCGCGCGATGCTCGAGCACGCCGCCCAGAGCTTCGACTGGGTCGAGGTCTACACCAATGGCACGCTGATCGACGAGTCGTGGGCCGAGCTGTTTCGCGAGCTCGGCGTCCGCGTGGCGCTCTCCATTCACAGCTACGATCCGACCGAGCATGACAAGGTCACGACCGTCGCCGGCTCGCACGCCCGAACCATGCGCGGCGTCCGACAGCTCGAGCGCCTGCAGGTGCCGTATCGCGTCGCCGGCATCGAGGTCCGCGATGTCGACATGGGCGTGCGCTCGGATGAGCCCTTCGCGATCCGAGCGGACGTCATTCGCTTGACCGGTCGGGCTCGCATCGGGCAGGTCAGCGAGGCGATGTTCGAGCGCAAGGCGATCACCCTCGATCGCTTTCGTCGCAAGCTCGATCGGGACTTTGTTCGTATCGCCGTCTCGGGCCACAACTGCTTCCAGTCCAAGCTCTACGTCGACTCTGCGCTCCACGTGTACCCCTGCGTCATGGAGCGTCGGCTCAGCCACGGATCGTTGCAGGACGGATCGCTCGACGCGATCCTCGACCAGCAGCTCGCGGTCATGAGCAAGGACGCCGTCGAGGGCTGCCGCGAGTGCGAGTTTCGCTATGCGTGCTTCGATTGCCGGCCCGACAGCAACGGCGAGCGGCCCGACGCCAAGCCTTGGTACTGCACGTATCGGCCGCGCGAGGGCCGATGGCAAGCTCCGGCGGAGACCCACGCGGCGGCCCGTAGTGCGCAGTCGCCCAGGCAGCACTTGGTCGTGCTCTCCTAGCGAGCCCGCCGTGTCGTTCGACCGCGACGTGCTCGAGCATGCGCTGCGGCGCTCGCCGACGACCTACGAGCTGCGCCCGCGCGGGCTGCCGACGTCCGTGTTCTGGGCGCCGGGCTTTCTGCGTGCGAGTGAGACCACCGCGTGGCTGGGCGCGGGCATCGGTGCGCTCGAGAGCATTGATGACAATCCGGGCGTGCTGAGCGAGCCGCTGCACGTGGGCGATCTGTGCGTGACCGGCTGGCTGCCCTCGCGTCATGGATCGACGCAGATCATCAACCTCTACCTGACCGGCGCTCGGGTCCGAGACCTGCAGGATCGCATCGCCCAGTGGACCGGCGCGCCGGCCAGCCATGTGCTGCCCGATCTGCGCATTCGCAGGTATCGCGACACTTGGTCAGCCTGGCACTGGGACACGGGGCGCGGCGCGTTGGCGACCGTCGTGGTGTTCTTGCAGACGCTGCCGCGGGCGCGCGGCGGAGCCACCCTCTATCGTGACGAGCAGAAAAAGACTCCGCGGTTGGCCGTGGAGCCGCTGGCCGGCGCGGCGTTGCTGCACATCAACCTCGACGCTGATGGTTCGCTCGACCAGCGCTGGAGGCACGCCAGCGCGCGGGTTCACGGCAGCAAGTGGGTGCTCCTCGCCAGCGTGCTGCAGCGACCCGCGCGGCCGGGTGACTCTGAATTACAGAGTGATCTCGCGCAGCGCTGAGGCTCGCCCACGCCTGCGCGAGAACGTAGTCGACTCGAGTTGCCACCTGCTCACTCCCGAGCGAGAACGAAGTCGACTCGAGTTGCCACCTGCTCACTCCCGAGCGAGAGCAGAGTATCGGCGATCCGTGGGCTGCTCACTCGGGAGAGAGAACCGAGTCTCCTCGGGCCGAGCACCGCTCGGAACCCGGAGACTCCATTCTACCCAGGCCGAGGGCGATGCTCGGAACGCGGAGACTCCATAGTCTCGCGGGTGTGAGGGCAGGACGGACGGGCGATAGAATGGAGTCTCGTCGATCCGAGCATCGCCCTCGATCTGGGTAGAATGGAGTCTCGCCGGTCCGAGCATCGCCCTCGTCCCGGGTAGAGCATTCTCTCCTCGATCCGAGCATCGCCCTCGTCCTGGGTAGAGCATTCTCTCCTCGATCCGTGCAGCGCACGGATCGAGGAGAGACGATAGTATCCACCACGAGGGCAGGGGCCACCCGGCAGAGACTATGTAGTCTCTCGGGTGTGGGCAGGGTACGGATCCGCGGTAGTGTCTTGTGTCCAGTTTCCGAGCGCCGCACGGATCGGAGATAGAAGATTCTACCCAGTTTCCGAGCACCGCACGGATCGTAGATAGAAGATTCTACCCAGTTTCCGTGCATGGTACGGATCGCAGATACTATTTGTACCCAGACCGCGGGAGGGTTAGGAGCGCGAGACCGTCACTCCCAGCACGGCCAGTGGATCAGCAGGTTCGCGGTGTTCGAGGGATTGCCGCTGATCTTGTCCTTGCCGGCCCAGTACTCGAGGTCGTCCTCAATGTGGCTCACGGAGCCGTTGTAGGCGTCCAGGTACAGCGCGGCCACACCGGCCACGTGCGGCGCAGACATCGAGGTGCCGCTCGCGGTCGTGTTGGTGCCCTTGAGCCACGCCGAGCGGATGTTGGTCCCGGTCGCGTACATGTCGACGCAGCTACCGTAGTTCGAGAAGCTCGCGCGCTGGTCGAGGCTGTTGCTGGCCGCGACCGTGATCGCGCCGGGGGCTCGCGCGGGCGAGTAGTTGCACGCGCTCGTGTTCTTGTTGCCCGCGGCCACGACCACGACCACGCCTTCGTCGACCAGGTTCTCGACCGCCTGGTCGACGAACGACGAGGGGCTGCCGCTCAGCGACATGTTCACGACGGCGGGCTTCTGGGCGTTGTCGGCGATCCAGTCGAGCGCCGCGATCAGCCTCGACCACGAGCCGGAGCCGTTGCAGTCGAGCACCCGGACGCTGTGCAGCGTGACGTCCTTGGCCAGGCCATACGTCTTGCCGCCGACAATGCCGGCCACGTGGGTGCCGTGGCCGTGGCAGTCCTGCGCGAAGCTCTTGTTGCCCTTCTTCCTGTACGAGTCATACGTGGCTTTGGCACGACCGCCGAATTCCGAGTGCTTCGTCTCGATGCCGGTATCGACAATGTAGACATGCACGCCCGAGCCGTCCCAGCTGTATTTGTAGGAGCTGCCGAGCGGTAGATTCTCCTGATCGGTGCGATCGAGCCCATAGTGGGCACCCTGGGCCTTGGTCTGCGTCACAATCGTGGGGTGCGAGCCGGGGCACTCGGCCTCGGCGATGCTCACGATCTGATCGGGCTCGATC
>DATLLB010000446.1:0-7004 GCA_035538075.1 Enhygromyxa sp. | reverse complement strand
ACGTAGTCTGGTCGTGAAGGACCCCGTCGGGCTGCGCTCCGACGGGGTCATCGCTTTTTGTCGCGGGCTCGTCACTCGACGCAGGCGTTCGCCCAGCAGCCCTCGGGCTCCGCGTCCTCGCGGGCCTTGTCGAGCGCTTCGATGCACCCCTGCTGGACCTGTTCGCGTGGCATCGGATCGTGGACGTCGATGCGGAGGTTCTCGAACCCGGCTTGGAAGCCGGCCCGGTAGGCGTCGCTCTGCCCCGTACGCTCGATCCAACACCACCTGACGCGCCACGCTCGGTCGCAGTCGGGTATGTCGGTCCGGGGTGGATCGGGAATCTCGGGGCACTCGACCGCGCTCGCGGTCGGCTCGGGTTCCGCCGAGGGGGCCGGCGCAGCGGGTTTGCAAGCCGCGACGCCGAGCATTGCCGTGATCAGCATGAGTCTTTTCATGGTCACTGTTTATCGCCCACTGTCAGCGCTTCGTCCGAGCGCGAGGCTTGCTCGGCTCCTCGACGCTGAACCCTCGCTCGAGGCTGCCGAGCGCTTCGTGGCCGAGCTTCTCGAGGTTGTCGACGCAGCCGCGGCTGAACCAGTGCCGCATGGTCGCGCGCACGACCCCGATCATCGCCCCGGCCAACACCTCGGCGCGTCGGCGCGAGGCCAGCCCGCGCGGGAACCTGCGCGCGAAGGCGTCGGCGATCGCTCGCTCCCAGTCGTGGTCAATCTCTCGTTCGCGGGCGAGCAGGGTGGGTGAGGTGGCGATGAGAGCTTGCTGTGCGAGCAGCTGTTCGCGGTTGATCATGTACTCGGCGGCGAACAAGCGAGTCACGCGCCGAAAGGTGTCGAAGGGTTGTTCGGACTTGGGGGCCGAGGTCAGCAGCTCGGTGAAGCGCTCGAGTCGTTTGTCACGGTTTGGAAATACCAGCGCTTCCTTGTCCGGGAAGTAGCGGAAGAAGGTGCGCTTGGAGATCGGCAGAGCGGCACAGATGTCGTCGATCGTGGTCGCCTCGAAGCCGCGATCGTGGAACAGAGCTTGCGCCACCTGCAGGATCTGGGTGCGCGTTTCGGCCTTCTTTTGCTCACGCAATTTGGGTGGCGCTGCCACGACACCCGGGTTATAGCGGCGCCCACGGAAAAGCGCCACCAAGTGGCACTTGCCCCTCAGACGCGGTCGAGAATGGCTACGACGCAGGAATTCCTCGCGGGGTATTGGCACGAGACGGATGAGCCGCCGGCGTTCTCGTCGGCGCAGGTGCTCGGCGCGATCGGACGCGTGCGCGAGCCTGCGTTCGTGCTTCGTCACCCGCAGACGGGCGCGATCGGGCTGGCGCACGGCGGACGCTTTGGGGCGCAGGCGATCGTGGATGGGCGGCAGGGCTGGCCGGTGCGCGGCGTGTTGCCGCCGCTCTATCCCGAGTGGCTCGGCGATCGCAGCTTCGCGGAGACGCACGGGGTGCGGTTTCCGTATGTGACCGGAGCGATGGCCAACGGGATCGCGACGACCAAGCTGGTCGCGGCGATCGGTCGCGCGGGCGGGCTGGGCTTCTTTGGTGCGGCCGGGCTCGCGCTGCATCGGGTCGAGGCGGCGGTGCACGAGCTCGAGCGCGAGCTGGGCGATCAGGCGCCGTGGGGCTGCAACTTGATCCACTCGCCCAACGAACCGGGGCTCGAGGAGGCGGTCGCGGAGCTCTATGTGAACCGCGGCGTGCGACGGGTGGAGGCGGCGGCCTTCATGTCGCTGACGCCTGCGGTGGTTCGCTTTGCGACCGCGGGGCTGCGTGAAGATCCACAAGGAAGGATCATTCGGCCGCGGCGCGTGTTTGCGAAGGTCTCGCGGCCCGAGGTCGCGCGGCAGTTCCTCGAGCCTGCGCCCGAGTCGATCCTCGCGGTGCTGCGCCAGCGCGGGCACATCACGGATCAAGAAGCTGCGCTCGCGCGGCACGTGCCGGTCGCGGAGGACATCACGGTCGAGTCCGACTCGGGCGGGCACACCGACAACCGGCCGCTCTCGGCCTTGCTCGCGACCATGCTCGCGCTGCGTGATCAGATCGCGGCGGCGCGGCGCTATCCGGTTGCGATTCGGATCGGCGCGGCGGGAGGGCTCGGCACGCCGAGCGCGGTCGCAAGCGCGTTCGGGCTCGGGGCCGCGTTCGTGGTCACGGGCTCGGTCAACCAGGCGTGCGTCGAGTCGGGGCTGTCGGCGAGCGGTCGCGCGATGCTGGCCGAGGCTGGGATCGCCGACGTGATCATGGCTCCGGCGGCGGACATGTTCGAGCTCGGCGTCGAGGTCCAGGTGCTGCGCCGCGGGACCATGTTCGCGGTGCGAGCCAAGCGGCTCTACGAGCTCTACCGCGCGTACGCGAGCTGGGAGGCGATCCCGGGCGAGGAGCGAGCGAAGGTCGAGCAACAGATCCTGCGCGCGTCGTTCGACGAGGCCTGGGCGTCGACCAAGAAATTTTGGCTGGAGCGTGACGCTCGCGAGGTCGACAAGGCCAACGCCGATCCGCGGCACAAGCTCGCCTTGGTGTTTCGCTCGTACCTCGGGCTGTCGAGCCGCTGGGCGATCGTCGGCGAGCATGAGCGCCGCACCGACTTTCAGATCTGGTGCGGTCCGGCGATGGGCGCCTTCAATGCCTGGACCGCCGGCAGCTTCCTGGCCGCGCCCGAGGCCCGCACGGTCGTGCAGGTCGCCCGCAACTTGCTGGAAGGCGCGGCGGTGGTGACCCGCGCGCAACAGCTGCGCAGCTACGGCGCTCCGGTGCCGGCCAGCGCCTTCGATTTCCGTCCCCGTCCTTTGAATTGACGAGTGCCTCCATGACTCAACACGACCGCCCCCCGATCGCCGTCGTCGGCGTCTCTGCTCTGTTCCCCGGCTCGCAGGATGCCGCCGGGTTTTGGTCCGACATCGTCCGTGGCGCCGATCTCCTGAGTGACGTGCCGCCGACTCACTGGTTGATCGAGGACTACTACGATCCCGATCCCAAGGCGCCGGACAAGACCTATGCGAAGCGCGGCGGGTTCTTGCGGCCCGTCGACTTCGATCCGATCGCGTGGGGTGTGCCGCCGAAGATCCTGCGAGCGACCGACACCACGCAGCTGCTCGCGTTGGTGGTCGCCGAGGCGGTGCTGCGCGACGCGGCGGGCGGGCGCTTCGACAGCATGGATCGCTCGCGCGTGTCGGTGATCCTCGGCGTGACCTCGGCGCAAGAGTTGATCTCGACGATGACCAGCCGGCTGCAGCGGCCGGTGTGGGTCAAGGCGCTGCGCGAGCAGGGCGTGCCCGAGGACGAGGTCACGGCGATCTGCGATCGCATCGCCGATCACTACGTGCCGTGGGAGGAGAGCAGCTTCCCGGGCTTGCTCGGCAACGTGGTCGCGGGCCGGATCGCCAATCGGCTCGATCTCGGCGGCACCAACTGCGTGACCGATGCGGCCTGCGCCTCGACCTTCGCGGCGCTGAACATGGCGATGCAGGAGCTGTACCTCGGCGACTCGGAGCTGGTGATCACCGGCGGCGCCGACACGCTCAACGACATCTTCATGTTCATGTGCTTCTCGAAGACGCCGGCGCTGTCGATGTCGGGCGACTGTCGGCCGTTCTCGGATCAGGCCGACGGGACCATGCTCGGCGAAGGGCTCGGGATGGTCGCGCTCAAGCGGCTCGACGCTGCGGAGCGCGATGGCGATCAGGTGTACGCGGTGATCCGCGGGATCGGGTCGTCGTCGGACGGGCGCAGCAAGAGCGTGTATGCGCCGGTCTCGGCCGGTCAGGCGGTCGCGCTGCGCCGCGCTCGCGAGCACGCGGGCGTGTCGGCGGGGACGATCGAATTGATCGAGGCGCACGGGACCGGCACCAAGGCCGGCGACGCGGCGGAGTTCGAAGGGCTTCGGCTGGCGTTCGAGGAGGAGGAACTCGCGGGCGTACAGTGGTGTGCGCTGGGCTCGGTGAAGTCGCAGATCGGCCACACCAAGGCGGCCGCAGGTGCGGCCGGGTTGTTCAAGGCGGTTATGGCCGTGCACCAGAAGGTGCTGCCGCCGACGATCAAGGTGGATCGGCCCAACCCCAAGCTCGAGCTCGAGCGCTCGCCGTTCTACATCAACACGATCGCGCGTCCGTGGATTCGGCCGAGCGATCATCCGCGTCGCGCGGGCGTGAGCGCGTTTGGGTTCGGCGGCTCGAACTTCCACGTGATCGTCGAGGAGTACGCGGGCGCGGGTCGGCAGGCCAAGCGGCTGCGCGCGAGCGGGCCCGAGCTGATCGTGCTGAGCGGACGCAGCGGGGCCGAGGTCGCCAAGCAGGCGCGCGAGTGGGCGGCGCGTGCGGATGGGAAGGGCATCGTCGAGTGGGCGGCGTGGTCGAGCCAGGCTCGCTTCGACACGAGCGCGCCGGCGCGTCTGGCCGTGGTTGCGGACTCTAGCGAGCAGCTGCGCAGCAAGCTCGAGCGGGCGGCGGCGCGGATCGAGAGTCAGCCGGACGCGAGCTTCGAGAGCCCGGATGGGAGCGCGTACGGTGTTGGGGCGGCGCGCGGGAAAGTTGGTTTTCTGTTTCCGGGGCAGGGCAGCCAGTACGTCGGCATGACCGGCGATGTGGCGCTGCGCTTCGAGGTCGCGCGCGCGGTCTGGGATCGCGCGGCGGAGCTCGAGCTCGGTGATGAGGCCCGGCTCGATCGGAAGGTGTTTCCGATCCCGCGCTTCGACGACGCGGCGCGGGAGGCCGACGAGGTGGCCTTGCGTGCGACGCAGTGGGCTCAGCCGGCGATCGGCGGCGCGAGCTTGTCGCTGCTGGCGATCATGCGCGCGCTGGGGATCGAGGCGAGCGCGGTCGCGGGGCACAGCTTTGGCGAGGTCACGGCTCTGCATGCGGCGGGGGTGATCGCCGAAGCGGATGTGCTGCGGGTCGCTCGGCGTCGCGGTGAGCTGATGGCCGAGGCCGGGCAGGTGGGGCCGCGTGGATCGATGAGCGCGGTGGTTGGCTCGGTCGCGCAGGTCGAGGCGGCGCTGTCGGGCATCGATGGGGTCGTGCTCGCGAACCTGAACTCGCCGACGCAGACGGTGATCAGCGGACGCATCGAGGCGATCGAGCGGGCCGAGGCAGCGCTCGCGCAGGCCGGGCTCGACGTGCGACGGCTGCCGGTCGCGTCGGCGTTTCACTCGCCGGTGGTCTCGGCCAGCGCGGAGCCGTTTGCGGGGTTCTTGCGCGAGATCGAGTTCGGGCCGGCGAAGCTACCGGTCTACTCGGGCGAGTCGGGTGGTCTATACGAGGCCGACGCGGACGCGCAGCGGGCTCGGCTCGGGCGCCAGATCGCGGCGCCGGTGCGCTTCACCGACGTGGTCGTCGCGATGGCCGACGCGGGCGTGCACACGTTCATCGAGGTCGGGCCGGGGGCGGTGCTGAGCAGCCTCGTCGGGCAGATCCTCGGCGAGCGGCCGCACGCTGCGGTGGCTCTCGATCGGCGCGGCAGCGAAGGGATGACCTCGCTCGCGCGTGCGCTGGCTCGGCTGGCTGCGCTCGGCGTGCCCATGAACTTGCAGGCGCTGTGGGAGGGCTATCGCGAGCCCAGTGATCCGGCGGCGCTGAGCAAGCCGAAGTTGGTGGTGCCGTTGTGCGGATCGAACCACGAGAAGCCTTATCCGCCGCCGGGTGGCGCGGCCGAGCTGCCGCCGCCCAACCCTCCGCGTCCGCCCGTGCGCGAGCGCTTCGACGCGCCTGTCGCGAGTCCGACTGCAATTGAACCTGTCGCTGCTGTCATGTCCGATCGTCCTGCGTTTGTCCCTGCACCCGAGCAACAACAACTGGCTACGACGCCGAGCGCCGTGAACGTGGGCGAGGGGTGGTTGGCCGCGTGGCAGGAGGCGCAGCGACAGACCGCACAGACGCACGCGCTCGTGCAGCAGGCGATGGCCAGCTCGCATGCGGCGTACCTGCATGCGACCGAGGTCGCGCTGACCGGGCTCGCGGCGATGGCCGGTGTCTCGCTGCCGAACGTCGGCGCGCAGGTGCAGGCGCAGCCGCAGGCGTTCGTGCCTGCGCCGATGCCCATGCCGGTGATCGAGCCGCCGCGGGCTGTGATGCCTGTCGCCGCGCCTGTGGCTGCACCGGTGATCGAAGCGCCGCGGCCTGTGGTCGCGCCGAGGCCCGAGCCGGTGCCGGTGGTCGTGGCTGCGCCGGTGGTCGTGGCTGCGCCGAAGGTCGATCTCGAGGCGTTGATGCTCGCGGTGGTGGCCGAGAAGACCGGCTACCCGGAGTCGATGCTCGAGCTGTCGATGGACATGGAGGCGGAGCTGGGGATCGACTCGATCAAGCGGGTGGAGATCCTCGCGGCCGTGCAGGAGCAGGCGCCGGGCATGCCGGAGGTGGACGCGGGCCACATGGGCACGCTGCGGACGCTCGGGGACATCGTGGCGTACATGCAGAGCTTGCTCGGATCGACGGCGAGCGCGAGCACCCCGGCGGCCGCGGTTGCGAGCCCGGCTGCGAGCGCGGGTGTGGATCTCGTGGCGTTGATGCTCGCGGTGGTGGCCGAGAAGACCGGCTATCCGGAGTCGATGCTCGAGCTGTCCATGGACATGGAGGCCGAGCTGGGCATCGACTCGATCAAGCGAGTGGAGATCCTCGCGCTTGATCGAGTCGATCCCCAGCTCGGCCTCCATGTCCATCGACAGCTCGAGCATCGACTCCGGGTAGCCGGTCTTCTCCGCGACCACCTTCAGCATCAGCGCAGCGAGATCGATCGACGGAGCCGCAGCCACCGACGTCGAAGCGCGCGGAGCCGCAGCCACCGGCGCCGCACCGAGCAAGCTCTGCATGTACGCGACGATCTCCCCGAGCGTCCGCAGCGTGCCCATGTGCCCCGCGTCGACCTCCGGCATCCCGGGCGAGCGCTCCTGCACGGCCGCGAGGATCTCCACCCGCTTGATCGAGTCGATCCCCAGCTCGGCCTCCATGTCCATCGACAGCTCGAGCATCGACTCCGGGTAGCCGGTCTTCTCCGCGACCACCTTCAGCATCAGCGCAGC
>DATLLB010000445.1:0-13858 GCA_035538075.1 Enhygromyxa sp. | reverse complement strand
CCCCGGCGCATCCTCGACGTCCGGCAGCGGAGTCGCTGGCTCGCCTTCACCGACCGACTCGGTCTCGGCTTGCGTCTCGGTCGGTGCTGCGGCTGCGTCGGCATCGACCGGAGCCGGCCCGAACACGAGGCTCGCCGCGAGTGCGATGGCCAGGAGTTGCACGAGCGAGACTTACCACGAGCGCGCCCGAGTCCGAACCAGACCCTTGGCGAAGTCGGCGATGGGTCGCAGCAGCATCCGCGACGCCGCGCGAGCCGGCGGCACCTCGCGGATCAACCCGGCGAGCACCGGGCCGTAGGCGTAGTAGGTGCGCACGAGATCGCGGGCGACCGGCTGGTTGATCATGTACGCATCACGAAACCACCGCAGCGCCCGCAGCTCCTCGGTCCAGCCTGCACCCCAGGCCGCAGTGGCCACGAAGCAGGCAGTGTCGATGGTCTGAAACGGCTGCACGGGCGTGGTCACGTCGCCGACCGCGACCGCGCTCTGGTTGGTGCAGGTGTCGTCGTAGGTGATGCCGATCGAGTAGGTGTAATTGCCGAACAGCTGGGTGATGTCGACCGAGACCTCGTCGCCGGGCCCGGCGCTGATGCAGTCGACCTCGTTGGATTCGCGGCACAACCTCGGGATCCCGGGCGCTTCCTTGGCGGCCGCGAGCTGGAAGTCGGTGGTCTCGGGCGTGATCCAGTGGGCGTAGAGGTTGGCGAGCTCGACACCCGCGGGCACCTCGGGCAGCCGGAAGGTCGCGCGGACCGAGTCGAAGCCGACCGGCGTGAGCCGGAGATCCTCGACCGCCGGCAAGTCGGCGTCGATGCAACCACCGCCCGTGCCGCCCGTGTCGCCGTCACCATCGCCGTCGCCGTCGCCCGAGCTCATGTCGTTCCAGCCGTGGCTGTAGACGCCGAAGCGGCCGGTCTTGCCGAGCTTGTCGAAGATCTGCAGGCGGTCGGCCCCGCTGCCGCCGGACTCGGAGATCGTGGAGTCGGGCGTGTGCAAGGTCCCGGTCGCGCCGTCCCAGTCGGCAAAGCCGGCGTACTCGGTCACGGTCATGAACTCCGAGACCGAAGGATCGAACTCGACCCGGTAGACCACGGCGGGCTGGCCCCGGAACTCGCGTCCGTACGCGGGCAGCTTGGGGTCGACCCAGTGATCGTCCTCGCGGTCGAACTCCCAGTCGGGGTTCTCGTCCCACTCGAGCGACACCTCGATCCACGCGACCAACGGCCCGTCCGGCACATCACCGCGGCGGATCCGGTGCGCGAGCATGTACGAGCCGGCCTGCGGCGTCGCTCGGGTGACCGCGTCGAGATCGTTGAGCTGCCCGTAGGACTTGATCACCTCGGCGTCGTCGCCCTCCTCGAAGCTGGTGATGTCGTTGCGCGGCGGATAGACCGAGGGCACCAGCCCATCACCGAACTCGCCCTTGTCGGACTGGAAGGTGGCGGGCGAGGGGCAGGTCATCGAGTCGATGATCGCCCCGTCCTCGGTCGGCGTGAGCGGCCGACAGAAGTAGGTCTCGGGCGAGCTGCTCGACTCGTGAAAGCCCAGCGAGGTGTGATTGCTGGTGTTGGCGTCGTGGAAGATGATCTTCGGGTAGGTCTTGCCGCGGCGGTGCGCCCAGATCGGCAGCACCATCTCGCGGGGCCCATACGGCGCGCGCCAGCTCGACACGAACAGCGGCATGCCGGGCCGGTTGCCGATGCCGAGCTTGCCGGTCGCCTGGGTGACGAACACGTCCTCGAGGAAGTTGCCCTCGGCGTCTTCGAGCCAGACCGCGATCTGCAGATTGGCGACCGGGTTGAAGTGAAACTCGAGCAGCGCCTCGTCATCCTCGCTGGGCTCGTCGGCGGCGGTCGGGGCCGGCAGCTCCCGCTCGCTGGCCGAAGGCGGCGCGGCGCTGGCCGAGGCGACCGCGAGCACGAGCCCAACGGCGAGGAACCCAATCGTACGCAGTGGGTAGGCCATGAATGCCGCCGATTATAGCCTCGCGAGGCGCCGCGCGGGGAGCCGCGGGGGGAGCTGGGTGCACGCGGCCGTGGGTTGATCGTTGGTGCGGCGCTCCACCCGGCTGCACGAGCGCCGACCGGGGCGTGCGACGCAGCACCTTGGCTGTCCGCACCGTCGCGGTGGTGCGACGGATCACGCGGTCTGCGAGGCGGTTGTCCGTATGCTGTCCACGGATGCACCACCGTGCGACCGCGGCGAAGCTTGGTGCCGGGCTCGATCCCGACACTCGGCGACGCGCGCTCTGGGGCGTGGGCTTGATGGCTGGTGGTTCGCTGGCAACCGCGTTGGCGACCGGCCTCGCTGCGTTTGGCTGCTCGCCGGCTGCGGCCCCGAGCGCGAGCCCGATCGCCGCGAGCCCTGCGCCCGCGCCCCCCGACGGTCCGCCGCCGCCGAGCGGCGGGCTGCCGATGCCGAGCCTCGATCTCGACTGGCATCCGCCGAGCGCCGCGGCCGGAGATGTCGACGCGCTCGCGGCCGCGTTGGCCAGGCAT
Source organism: Enhygromyxa sp. (assembly GCA_035538075.1). Lineage (GTDB taxonomy): Bacteria > Myxococcota_A > Polyangia > Nannocystales > Nannocystaceae > Plesiocystis. The sequence goes on along the minus strand of DATLLB010000445.1, from coordinate 11,360 downwards.
CCGCGTGTCGGCTTGGTCGTCGATCCCAGCATCGGCGAGAGCGGCGGTGAGCTCGACGCCATGCGCCTCGCCGCGCTCGTCGGTCGGCTCGCCCCCAACACGGCCGTACACCCGATCGGCAGCGACGGCGGCCCGAGCCTCGCCGATCTGATCCGCGAAGATCCACCACTGCTCCCCGCGACCGGCAGCAGCGGCCGCACTCAGTGGGCGCTCCCCAGCGAGCTCGAGCTCGACGCCGAGCGCCTGCATGCGCTGGCCGAGCTCGGCGATCCGGCGGTGTTGGTGGTCGGGCCCGTCGGCGTCGAGACGCCCACGTGGCGTCAGCTCGCGACCGCGACCGTCGGCACCTGCGATCCGCTGCTCGATCAGCTGCTCGCGGGTCAACGCGACAGCCTCGGCTTGCTCGAGCCCTTCTTGGATCACGCCGACGCCGTGCTCGCGAGCGTCTACGTGGTCGAGCTCGCGACCGTGGTCCCGAGCTTGCGCGAGGAGCTGGCCGAGTTCGAGCGCGAGCGCGACCGTCGAGACTTCGACGCGCAGGGCTGGGCTCGCTACCAGTGCGGTCGTCGTTACCATCAGTATCTGCAGCCGTTCGCCAGCTGCGTGGCCGCGACCGAGCAGCTCGGCGCGGCCGAGGTCGCGCGGCTCGAGGGCAGCCATGGAGCGGGCGGCGTGAAGACGCCCTGTCCGACCACGCCGCGGCTGTTCCTGCGTGGCGCCGCGCGGATCGGCTCGGTCGAGCCCAGCGACTACATCCCGAGCGAGTGCCCGCGCTTGCTCGGGCGCGACTACGTCGAGGCGCTGCGGGCCCCCGCGCGCACGGCCGCCGAGGTCACCGGGGATCATCTCGACGTGCGCTGGATGATCCTCGCCGAGCGGCTCGCAACCCTGGCCGAGGTCTACGACTCGCTCGAGCGGCTGTGTGCGCCCGGCCGTCGTCGCTTCACCACCGAGGATCTCTCGGGCCTGCGCGCGCGCGTGGCCGAGCTCGGGCTGCTCTACCAGCGCGACGAGCCGCCGGCTCACGACGCCCGCTTCCTCGCCAACGATGCCAGCTTCCACGTGCCGGGCATCGGCAAGGTCCGCCAGCTCGCCCGCTTCGACGGCGGCACCGGCAGCGCTTCGCGAGCGCTCATCGCTGCGGCGCGCGAGCTCGGCAAGTTCGATCGTGTCCACGCCCAGTGTGTCGCGCGACCGGGCGATGCACCGCTGATGGCGATGCTGATCGACACCGCCCGCGCGACACCGGAGTTCCTCGGCTTCTATTACGAAGAGGAGCTGTGGTGCGACGAGCTCGGGCCTTTGTAGCCGAGTCAGAGCAACCAGTGGCGGCCCACGGTCCAACCGAGCAGGCGGCGGCCGCCGCCTTCTTCGTGACCCTGCGCGTCGAACCGACCGCCGGCGTAGATCGTGCGTAGGCCGGCGTAGGCCGGGGCCAGGTGGATGGTCCAGTCGTTGCTGTGCTCGAACAGGCGGGCTCCGAATTGCGCGAGCACATCGGCCTGCTCGTCGCGCTCGCACAACGACAGCAAGAAGATCGCCTGTCGCCAGGCGTAGGCGACGTTCTTGATCAGCTGCAGCCGGGCCCGGAACTCATGGCTCGGCGGGATCTGACGACGGACGATCCACTCGAAGACCTGGGCCGCGAGCGCGCCGGCCAGCGGGCGGAGTCGATCGAGCAACCCGAGCCCGTCGACGAGCGCGGCGAGGTTGTGGGTGGTGAGGATCTGGCTCTGCTCGAGCACGGTCCCGTTGGCCGCGACCGACCAGCTGTTCGCAGTGTGTCCGGCTTCGCGCGCGCGCTCGGTGCAGAGCTCGGCGAAGCCGTCCGCGGTCCGCTTGCCCCAACGCTCGCCGGTGCCCTCGAGGCGCTCGTCGTCAGGGCGCGGAAGATCGTAGTAGCGAGCGTAGAGCGTGCCGTCGAGCAGCCGCGCGGCTTGCTTGGCGGCGGTGACCCACTTGGTCGTGAACGTGCCCATGAAGATGTCGGAGGCGACCTCCTCGACCAGCGGCAACGAGAGCTCGGCCCGCTGCGCGAGCGCCTGCATCTCCTTGACCAGCGGGTTGGGCGTGAGCGTCTGGGGGAACGCGGCGAGCGTGAGCAGGGCGACCTGCTCGAGGGTCTGGCGCGCGGCGGCCTGGGTCCCGAGGTCGCTGCGGCGAAACGGCGCGAGCGCGGCGACCCAGGGCAGCTCGTCGAGCTGGATCTGATGCTCGAGGTTGAGCAGCAACAGCGAGCGACGCCGACGAAACGCGGCGTAGATCTGCGCGAACAAGTCGCGCAACACCGGATCGTCGATGCCGGCCGCGACCACTTGCGCGGTGATCTGCGGGAGCACGATCGCCAGGACTTCGCCCGAGCCGATCACGCCGCGCTCGACCAGCTGCTCGATCGGCGCCTCGAGGGCACGCTCGGCCTTGGCGAGCATGTGCGCCGGGATCGGCGTGCCTGCCAAGACCTCGGGGTGCTCGCCCTCGCGGACCTCGACGTCGAGGCCATCGAGCGAGGGCAGGCCACCATCGGCTGGGTACGCGGCGATGCGATCGGCGACCACCCGAGAGACGAGGGCGAAGGCCGGACGCGCGGCGACCTCGGCCTGCGTGCGGCGCAGCTGGGCGCGGCGATCGGAGCCGAGCTCACCCTGTTTGCCGAGGCTGTTGGCGAGCGCCAGGCGAACGCTCCCGACCGCGCGGCCGTCGAGCGCGGCGCTGTCGATCGGGCAGCGCTCGAGCGCGTGGCGAAGCCGGCCGAAGTTGCTCTTCGCCTGGCGATGCTTGCCGCAGCGCTGGTAGGTGCGAGCAGCCTCGCGATAGTCCGCGAGCCAGGCCTCCCGCCGAGTCGCCCACTCGGCCGGGAACCGACGGCAGGGCCAGCCTCCGACGACGATCGGTTGCCCGTCGACCTTGCGCAGCAGCTCACCGTTCTCGCCCCGCTCGAGCCGCGGGTGCTCGCCCTCGACGGTGTCGAGCCACAGCGTGACCAGGCGATCGAACAGTGGCGTCCACACTCGCAGCGCCTCGTTCATGGCGGCGACGTGGACCTGCAGCTTGGTCTCGCGCAGCCCGCTGGCCACCTCGCTGACGGTCGCCAGTCGAACGCAGGCCCCGGCCGGACGCGGGCGACCCACGAGCTTGGGATAGAAGCGCAGCCGGTGCATCAGCGGTCGCAGACGTGCGATCAGCTCGAGCGCCTCGAGCTGATGACCGCGCTCGAGCAAGCTGACCACCACCGGTAGCGCGCCCTCTTCAGGGATCTCGACCTCGTAGCGGTTGACTCGAAGCGCCGCGCTCAGCTCCCGCTGGCCCACGTCGCCGAGGTACCACGCGTTGATGCGCTCGCGCGGCGTCTCACCGGGTATGTCAGTGACGAACGAGGCGAGCAGCGCCTGCTCACGCTCGAGCAGCTCGCCCTCGGCGAGGTAGCGACCGGTAGCGAACCCGCCATGCGCGACCTCGAGGGTGACCCACGCCGGAGTGTCTGCGACCGGCGTGCGCGAGCCGACCGTCAACCGCCCCGAGGCCATGCCTTCGATCACCGCGCGCCACTGCTCGACCTTCCCCGCCGCCCGCTCGCGCAGCGCGGGATCGTCATGGGCGAGCGCGAGCGTCAGCGCTCGCTCGAGCATGCCGAGGGCATAGGACGGCGAAACGGTCATGAAGTCGTCGGACATCGGGCACCAAAGCGAAGACCTGAAGGCAGGATTCGAACCTGCGCCCAGCCGGTAAAGAGCCGGCCGTTCTGCCGCTGAACTACTTCAGGTTGCGAGCGACGCGAACGTAGCAGCGATCGACACCGACGCAATGGCGGCGTCCTTGCGGTGCGCCGCCTGCTGCCCGACCATGCACAGATGCGAATGCTCGCCGTGCTCGCGGGGCTGCTCACGCTCGCCATCCCGCGCTCGAGCTTCGCCGAGCTCCCCCGCGAGTCACCGCTGCACGGCCCACCCTACCGACGCGGCCTCGCGGCCGAGGTCGCGGTCGGGGTCGCGCTGTGTCAGCCCTCGCTGCTGCACGCGGGCGTATGCGGGCCTCGAGGTGGCTCGCCCGCGAGCCCCGGCGTCGCGCTGCGGCTCGGGCTCGGCTGGCGCTTCAATGCGAACTGGCAGCTCTCGGCCGCGTGGATTCGGCAGGGCCATCGTCCGGGCGGCTCGTTCACCAGCGGCAAGGCCGACGGGGCCATGCTCGCCGCGCGAGGCATCATCCCGCTACCCACGATCGCGCGCGCCGACAGCCGCGTCGATCTCGGCTTCGAGCTCGGGCTCGGCTGGTCGCAGCGCGAGCTGATCCGCGACGCCGCCCCGCTGCGCCTGACCTCCAACGGCGCCGTGCTGCGCCCCGCCGTCGTGCTCGAGGGCTGGGTGCTGGCCGACCTCGCGATTGGCCTCGAGCTGGCCACCCAGCTCAACTTCCACTGGCAGCACTGCGCCGACGAGCGCTGCGAAGCCGTGCCTGGTCCTTGGATCGGAAGCGGCCTCGAACAGCGTTGGGTCGACGGCTTCAGCATCGGCGTCCGCGCGACCGGCCTCTTCTATCCACGTCTGTAGGCCTTTTTCGGCCCTTTTCAGTCACGACGGGCCGCGGGCCGCCGCCCGCTAACCCAGCCCCCCACGGGGGGCACCACGTGCGGCCCAACAACCACGAACCGATCCGCTTCGCTCGCAGAGCGAGCGAACGGCCGCGAAGCGGCCGCCCGCGGCTCAAAACCAAGGCGCCCGCGGGGGGGCCAAGAAGGAGTGTCCATGGATGGCGCACGAGCGTCGAGTTGGTGGTCATCTGCGACCACGATCGAGCCTCGGATCCACGCTTCAATGCGGGTCGGTGACTCCCAACTCGCAGCAACCGACCACCATGCGCCACCTGTCACTCGTCGAACTCACCTCCGCGCCCACCCCCATGCATGTCGAGCACGAGTCGAGCGAGGCACTCGAGCACGACCCGCTCGACGAGCTGGCCGACAAGCTCGCCGCGCTGGGTAAGGACGTGAGCGTGGAGCAGGCGGTCGAGATTGGTCGCCTGGTGATCGAGCGGCTCTACGACGGCGACCTCTCGGCTTGGCGCGGGCGCGGACCCAAGGCTCACTCGCTGCGGACCTTGGCGCGCCGGGCCGAACTCTCGGTCAGCAGCTCGGCGCTCTATCGTTCGATCGCGCTCTACGAATTGAGCGAGCGACTCGGCGGCATCGAGCGGTGGGCCGCCGCCGGCCTCGGCGTCAGCCACGTCCGCCTGGTGCTCGGCCTCGATCACGACGTGCAGCGGCGCTTGCTCGACCTCGCGGTCGAGCGCGCGTGGACGGTCGCCGAGCTCGAGCGCGAGGCCGCCGCCGCTCGTCAGCAAGTGCCCAAGCTCCAGCGTCGGGGCGGGCGGCCTCGGCTGCCACGCTTCCTCAAGTCCGTACATCGTCTGCGCAAGGCCAGCGAGGCATCCGACGAGATGTTCGGCGACCTCGACGCCGTCGCCGAAATGCAGCCCGAGCAGATCATCGAAATACGCGACGCGCTCGCCACCATTCGTGCCCGCTGCGACGAGCTCGACCGGCAATTGCAAAACGCGATGACATGACTTCGTTCGGTCATTGGCGGAGCAGACGCAGATAGCCCTCGGTGTACGGAGGTGGAATAGTCGGCCTCCGCGATGCCGCGCCCCCGACCGCTACGATTTCACCTGCTGAGGCTCGCCCTCGCCGGGCTGATCCCGATGACACTATTTGCGGGTGCGCTGATGGTGACGTTGTGGCGCCAACATCAGGACGAGCTGTTTCGCTCGTTGCAGGATACGGCGCGGGCGGTCAGCCTCGCGGTCGATCGAGACATCGAGAGCAGCATCAAGCGCCTGGAGGTGCTGGGCAACGAGGAGAGCCTGCGCGCCGAACGGTGGGCCGACTTTCACCGCGAGACGCGGCGGCTGGTCGCGGTCTCGGACGATTGGACCAATCTGCTGGTCTTCAGCCAGAGCGGCGATGCGCTGGTCAACGTGCGCATTCCCGATGGCCAGCCGCTGCCGCAATATGAGTCTGTCGACTATGTGCAATCGGTAATTCGCGACGGTCGGCCAACGGTCTCGAATTTGTTCATCAGCCCGACCACGGGCGAGCCGGTCGTGCACGTCGCCGTGCCGGTCGTGCGCGAAGGCAAGCCGACGCTGGTGCTGGCGGCGTCGCTCGACCTCAGCGACTTCGATCGCCTGGTGTTCGATCAGGCGGCGCGCAGCGAGGGGGTCGCGTCCATCTTCGACCGCAACCTGCGGTTCGTGGCCCGCAGCCGCGACTCGCAGACCTACTTGGGCAGCTTTCCGGTCGGACCGATGCGTGCGGCGATGGAGCAGCACGAGTCCGGTACCGGCCGGCTGCCTGCGTACGACATGGCCGACGTGTACTCGGCGTGGACCCGCTCGGACCTGACGGGATGGTCGATCACCTTCGGCGTCCCTGCGGCGCCGGCCGAGACCAGCTTGCGCAGCTCGTTGGCGCTGCTCGGCTCGGTCGGGTTGATCGTGCTGGTCATGACCGTGCTGGTCGCGTTGCACATCAGCCGCCGGGTCGCCCACATCATGGCGGAGGCGACCAAGAGCGCGATGGCGCTGGCGCGCGGCGAGCCGTTGCCCACGCTGGAGTCGGGTGTCACCGAGCTCACCGAGCTCGGCGTGGCGCTCGATCGGGCCGGTCGGATCTTGAAGAACGAGTCGGAGGAGCGCGCGCGGGCCGAGGCCGAGCGCGAGCTGCTGCTCGAGCGCGAGCAGCAGGCGCGCGCCCAGGCCGAGGCCGCCGGGCGAGCCAAGGACGAATTCCTGGCGATGCTCGGCCACGAGCTGCGCAACCCGCTGGCGCCGATCCTGTTCGCGGTCGAGCTGGCCAAGACCCACGCCGACGAGCCGCCCACGCGCGAGCTCGAGATCATCGAGCGGCAGGCTCGACACATCGAGCGCTTGGTCAACGACCTGCTCGACATCGCTCGAATCGTGCGCGGCAAGGTCAGCCTCAACAAGAAGGTCGAGGAGCTGCACCCGATCGTCAGCAAGGCGGTCGAGATCGCCGCGCCGCTGCTCGAGACCAAGCAGCACGTGCTGCAGCTCGACGTGCCCAAGCACGGCCTGCGGGTCGAGGCCGACGAGACCCGGCTCGCGCAGGTGATTGCCAACCTGCTGACCAACGCGGCCAAGTTCACCGCGCCGGGCGGGGAGATTTCGCTGAGCGCGTGGCGTGAGGGGCAGGACGTGCTGGTGCGGGTGCGTGACACCGGCATCGGCATCGCGCCCGAGCTGCTGCCGAACGTGTTCGACATCTTCACGCAGGGCAAGCGCAGCAACGAGGCCGCGCAGGGGCTCGGGCTCGGGCTCGCGCTGGTGCAGAGCTTCGTGCGACTACACGGCGGCACGGTCGCGGCGCACAGCGAGGGGCCCAACCACGGCAGCGAATTCACCGTGCGGCTGCCGGCCGTCGAGGCGGAGGTGGTCTGCGGCGTCGCGTCGCCGCTCGCCGTGACCGCCAGCACCGGCGCGCCCGGACGCATTCTGGTGGTCGACGACAACGTCGACGCCGCCGATACGCTCGGCGAGCTGCTGGTCGCGCGCGGCTATCAGGTGGTCACCGCCAACGACGGTCGTCGGGCGCTCGAGCTCGCGCGCAGCTTCGACCCGCAGCTGGCCATCGTCGACCTCGGCATGCCGGTGATGGACGGCTACCAAGTCGCGCAGGCGCTCTCGCGCGCGCCCGATCGGCCGTTTCTGATCGCGGTCACGGGCTATGGTCAGGAGCACGACCGCGAGCGCTCGCGCGCTGCAGGCTTCGATCGCCACCTGATCAAGCCGGTCGCCGCGGCGCAGCTGTTCAAGTACATCGACGAGGCGCTCACGGTCTGACGGGGCGTGGTCGATTGGCTCGCTTTAACACGCTCCTGCACTCTCGCACCTCCCGCGAGCCGCTATTTCTCGACGCAGAACTCGTCGTTGTCCTCGAGTTCCTTGCTCTTCTTGTCCACGAGGTACAGGAGGTTGCCCATGCCGAGGCTGAAGTCGAACATATGAAGACCGAGGCCGACGGGCGGATCAGGCACCACGAGAACGTGGTTCTAGTTGATGGACGTCCAACGCTCATCGTTCGGTTCTGCCGGCACGAGGACCGACGGCCGATTGCTCCTGGTTGACCTGCTCGAGCGCTGGGAGATCGACCAGAAGAGTTTGAAGCAGGTGCACGTCGATAGCTCGGATGGGGGACTCCGAGCTCGTTGCCGCAGGTGAAAGTCCAAGTTCGATCTGCTCCTCACGTCTGCTCTAGCGAAACATGCTCGCGCTCACAACCACGACCAGCTTCGGCCCCATGCCTTCGGGATTGCTCAGCGATCCCAGCGTTGCACGCGAGGGTTCATGATCAGAAACCACAGCGGTGGAACCAACGCGAGCAGCACCATGCCCGCGTAACCGGTCGGCAGCTGCGGCGCGTCCGGGTGGTGGCGGAGGCGATCGTACTCGCGGCTGGCGAGGTAATGATGATCGCTGTGCCGCGCGAGGTTGAACAGATACCAGTTGGACACGCGGTGGGCCGAGTTCCAGGAGTGCCACGGCTGCACTCGCTCGAACCGACCGTCCACGATTTCACGTCGGGTCAGACCGTAATGCTCGATGTAGTTGATGGCCTCGAGCAGGCAAAACGCGATCACGCCCTGCGCGAGATAGAGCAGCAAGCCCTCCCAGCCCCATGCCAGCAGGACGGCCAGATCGGCGACGAGCAGGGTCAGGGCATAGCGGGTCCGACGATCGCGGAGGCTGCTGGCCGGAATGCCCTGCTTGCGACAGCGCTCGCGCTCCAGCTTCCACGCGTGGAGCAGGCTGCCGATCACCACGCGTGGGAGAAATCGATAGTAGCTCTCACCGTAGCGGGAGCTAGCAGGGTCGTGCTCGGTCGCGACGTTGCGGTGGTGACCGAGGATGTGCTCGATGCAAAAGTGCGTGTAGTGGACCGAGGCCAAGAGAATCTCGGCGCCCGCACGGTGCAGCCCGGACCTTCGGTGCATCAGCTCGTGGGCGATCGTGATGCCGATCGCGCCGTTGAGCACACCGATGCTGATCGTGGCGACGACGATCTCGAACCATGAAAATTCGCCGGTAGCGAAGCGGTGCAGCACGTAGAGCGTGGTCGACAGCTGAACGGGCACCCACAGCAGCAGCGGCGTGTCGGCCAGCCAGCGACGCAGGTTGCTGGTGTGCTCGTCAGGCTGCCGGGTGTCGAGGCCGACCACCACGTCGAGCGTGGGGATCACGCCGAACGCGAAGAACAACGGGAACACGATCCACGTGCCGCCGAGATCGAAGCAGAGCAGCAACGCAGGCAGCGTGAACACCAGGAAGTAGGGAGCGAGCCGGACCACGTCTCGCATGGCGTCCTCCGATCGAGTGTGGAGCCGACCAAACCACCCCATCACGGCAGATGACCTTTCCAGATCGGCGTCTGTACGCTGTTTACCAAGAAATTGGATTGAATTCAATTCTGTTCTCCGCAAGCCTGAGCGACCTTGATGATCCGCCGCATGAGGGCCCGCCGACGGGAGCAGCGCCATCGTCGACACGCCGCGCTCGAGCACCATCGCGTACATCCACGCCGATCTCGAAGAGCTCGCCGAGATCGGCAAGGTCCACGTGGCCCTGCGTGGGTGGTTGGCCGTGGTCGAGTTCGCCTGCCTCGAGTGGCTCGAGCGTAGCGAAGTCAGTAAGGCCGAGCTGATACACAGGTGCTGATCGACGCGCTCGACGTCGTGTTGGTCAGCGCGACCGGCAAACCGCTCGATCCCCGCTATCGCTGGGCCCACTCCGCGCGCCCAGGCGCGGGCATCGTGTAGGTTTGCGTGGAGCGACACGCAAGGCCGAGTTGCGGTGCTTGCCGATCGTCACGAGCGAGATCGAGGCTGGACTCGCGCTCAAGCGACGCGACCAACCGGCGGCCTGCGCAGGCGAGCCCCCCCATCGCGTGAGCAGCCTCAGGCTGCTCGGGTTCAATGAACTCACCCGCCCAGACGGAACGAGATCACCGCGCTTGGAATTCCTCAAGGGCTCAAGCTCGCGGCCGTGGCCAAGTACACCAGGACGACGGAAGCCAACTCCACCGGCTCGCGGGCCGGGATAATCTAGCACGGTGTGCCAGAGCGATTCCATGCTCGTCGACGGGCAGTGCAGGTCGCTCGCCTGTCATTGATCACTACACTAACGCCGTCTCCATGATTATCCTGACTCAGGATGGCGACTCCGGGAACCGCGATCTTGGTTGTTGACGATGACATCGATCTTCGCGAGTCACTGCAGGAGATTCTCGAGATGGAAGGCTACACCGTCTCGACCGCGGAGCACGGGCGACATGCACTGGAATTACTTCGGGGAGGGTATCGGCCGCAGCTGATCCTGCTCGACCTGATGATGCCGATCATGGACGGTGCGGAGTTCTTGACAGAGCTGCGAGGCGATCCCGCGTTGGCCGACACTGTCGTGTTGGTCGTGAGCGCTTTTGCCGACCGCGCCACTGGCTTACCTGCTCAACGAATCTTGCAGAAGCCATTGGGCTTGCCCAAGTTCCTCGAGCTGCTAGCGGAACTCTTGGAGACGGAGAAAGGATGAGATCGCGAGATGAGATCGTGGAGTTTGAGCCCGACTACGACTCGCGAGCGTACGTGCAGGGAATGGAGCACCTCGTTGGTGTCGTGCAACAGCTGTCGCTCGCACGCAACCTCGAAGGGGTTGTCGAGGTCGTCCGCCACGCGGCTCGCGATCTCACCGGCGCGGACGGTGCAACGTTCGTGTTGCGCGACGGGGAGTGCTGTCATTATGTCGACGAGGATGCGATCGAGCCGTTGTGGCGAGGCAAGCGATTTCCAATGTCGAGCTGCATCAGCGGATGGTCGATGCTCCACGCTCGTAGCGTCGCCATCGAGGACATCTACGCCGACGAACGAATCCCCGCCGACGCGTACCGCCCCACGTTCGTTCGCAGCCTGGTCATGGTGCCGATCCGAATCGAGCAGCCGATTGGGGCGATCGGCAACTACTGGGCATCGCATCACCGTGCACCACCGCACGAGATCAAGCTTCTCGAGTCCCTAGCCCACAGCACAGCGGTCGCGCTGGAGAACGCGAGCCTTGTCAACAGCCTGCGCACGGCCCTTGCGGACGCGACTGCTGCCCGGGACCAGTTACAACGGCAACTCGATCTCCGCGACGATTTCATCTCGGTAGTGGCGCACGAGTTGCGGACGCCCGTGACCACGCTTCAACTGCAGTTGGCGAAGCTGGGCAAGTGGATAGACGAGGACGACTTCATCGGCCATCCGCGCTGCGCGGGATTGGCGCGTTACTTCACGGTCAACCAGCGTCAGCTCCTCGAC
>DATLLB010000444.1:0-3348 GCA_035538075.1 Enhygromyxa sp. | reverse complement strand
GCAGTCCTCGTCGATGCCGTCGCAGGCGATCTCCTCGGCCAGGCAGTTGTCGCCGTCGCCATCACCATCGCCGGTATCGCCATCACCATCGCCGGTATCGCCGTCGCCATCACCGGTGTCGCCGTCACCGTCGCCAGTGTCGCCGTCGCCGTCTCCGGTATCACCGTCGCCATCTCCGGTGTCGCCGTCTCCGTCTCCCGTGTCGCCGTCTCCGTCCCCGGTGTCGCCGTCTCCGTCTCCCGTGTCACCGTCACCGTCGCCTTCCGCTTCGGCCTCCTGACCCTCCGCCTCGGTGCCTTCCTCCTGCTCCGTACCCGTGCCGCTCTCGTCGGCCGTGCCTCCTTCGCCGGCCTCGCTGTTGCGGTCATCACCACAAGCGAGCGAGAGCGTCAGCGCGGACAAGAAGGTGAGTGACAGACGAAATTTCCTACGTGCCATGGCCCACCGAGCGTGCCGAAGCCCGCTCGAAAACGCCAGCAAAATGGCACTGAGTGGTGGGCGGCATACCCCCGCCGTACTCACGTCCTGGAGTCCCATGCCGCGTAAAACACGCGGCATGGCCCTTCGGAACGCCGTTACTGCGGGTCAATCTCGACGCAGCACCCGGTCTGGCAGAAGTACCCGTCCGGGCAGTCCTCGAAGGACTCGCACGAGGTCACGCCTTCGGGGCATGTCGCCCCCATGCACTCGGGCGGGAGATCGTCGGGGTCCTGACCGAAGCACAGCTCGCAGTTCTCCGGCTCGCAGGTGTTGTTGCAGTTCTCGTAGAAGGTGCACGACTCGCAACCCTCGAGGTTGTCGAGCGAGCAGTTGGCTCCGCCGAGGTACACGAACTCGCCGTCGATCTCGCAGCAGCCGAAGCAGTCGCAGCCGTTCGGCACCAGCGGCGTGCAGAACTCGAGGCACGTCGGCGGCATCTCGAGCTCGCACATCGTGAAGTTGGGATCGTACTCGCAGCCGATCTGCGCGCCGGGGTTGAGCGGGTCGCACTTGAGATCCCACTCGCAGTTGTCGTCGCCGCCGCCCGAGTTGTCGTCGAAGTAGCAGTCGCCCTTGCAGTCGTTGTTCTGGCCCGGGAGGTTGGTCTCGAAGCTGACCTCGCTGTCGTCACACGGCGAGATGCACTCGGGATCGTCGAGGTCGACCAGCCCGTCCATGTCGTTGTCGAGCGTGTCGCCGCACTGATAGATCTTGTTGCCGCAGAGGATCACGCCGACCTCGACGTCCTCGAGCGTGCAGTCGACCGCGCAGCCATCGTCGGGGTTGGTGTTGCCGTCGTCGCACCCCTCCTCCGGACCGACGAAGCCATCGCCACAGACGTTGGCCGTGCAGTCGGCGAGGCAGTCGAACACCTCGCCGTTGTCCGGGCCGTCGTCACACTCCTCGCCCGGATCGACCACCCCGTCCCCACACATGCCGGGCTCGCCGTCGCCGTCGCCGTCTCCGTCGCCGTCTCCGTCGCCGTCGCCGTCACCATCGCCCGTGGTGGTCTCGGTCTCGGTACCGTTGCCCGCTTCGCTGCCGCTGTCGCTCGAACACGCGGCGAAGGTCAGGGGGAGGCTTGCGCTGAGGACGAGGAACAGCCGGGCACGGGTCATCGCTGCGTTGGACCGCGCGCGAATCGATCCTTACAAGGTTGGTGACCTGCAATCGGCGTAGCGGAGCTCTCACTCGCTCGGCCTCAGCCCGCGACAGCGCGGACCTTCGCCGAGTCGATCGAGCTGCGCCTCGACCTCGGCGCGCACCGAGCTGTCGGGCCAGCGCTCGAGGTACAGGCGATACGCGCAGCGAGCCTCGTCCGTCTGCCCGCCGACGCGGAGCAATCGGGCGAGATCGAGGACGGCCGCGCGAGTCTGGCTCGCGCGCGGGTGCTTGCGGATCAGCTGACGGTAGAGCGTCACCGCCTCGACGCGCTTGCCGGCTGCGAGCGCCTGCTCGGCCGAGCGCGCGAGCTCGGCGGCCGACGGCGCGAGCGGCCTGCTGGGATCATCTTCGGTGGCGTTGGATTCTGGTTGGGGCGCGTCGAGCTCGAAGTGCTCGACGCTGATCTGCGAGCGCTGACCATCCTCGGCAACCCACGCAGCGACCCCCGTATGCAGCCGAACCGCTGCCTCGTGGCCGACGAACTCGATGGTCATGCTGCCCTCCAGCAGCTCGAGCGTGCGTCCGGGCAACGCGATCGTGAGCGCATGGTCGGCGACCGCGTCGACCTCGAGCTCGTGCGTGCCCTCGTGCAGGGCGATCGACCACGGGCCCAAGACCTCGACGGGTGCGGTCGAGCGCATGCGCACCGCGTTGGCGAGCGCATGCCCGGTCGGCTCCGCGCTGCCACGCTCGAGCGCAGCGCTCGGCTCGTCGCTGCGCGACTCGTCGTCCACGCGCGCCGACAACAGCGGCCACAGCACGGCCGCGGCGATCAACGACGCGGCCATCGCCACGCCCGCGCTGAGCAGCAGCGTTCGACGCCCCTGCGTGCGACGGCGGTGCGCCTCGAGCCCGGCCATGACCGCGTCGGCGCTGACGTTGGTCTCGACGATCGGCTGTGCACGCGCAGCCGCGATGTAGCGCTGCAGACCCGAAGGCGAGTCGTTGGGCGGTTGGGCGTGCTGATTCATGGCGGGCTCGCAGCTCAGCCGCGCGGCGGCGAGGAATTGGTCGCGGAGTGACCGGGGATGCCGAGCGCTTCGCACAGCAGATCTTCGGCCCGCCGAGTTCGATAGGAGACGGTGCTGATCGGGATCCCGAGCGCCTCGCTGGCCTCCTGCAGCGACATGCCCTCGATCACGCGCGCGACGAAGGCCTCGCGCAGCTTGGCGGACAGCTTGCCGAGCGCCCGGTAGAGCCGCTCGCGGTGCTCGCGAGTCTCGAGATCTTCGTCGGGCGTGCTCGCGTCGGGGTCGACCAGCTCGGCCGATCGATGCTCGCGTCGGCGCCGACGTTGATCGCTGTCCCACCAGTTGCGGACCTTGTTGGTCGCGATGCGATACAACCAAGTGCGAAACTGACTGTCGCCGCGGAAGCTGTCGAGGTGTGCGAACGCGGCGATGAACACCTCCTGCGTGAGATCATCGACCGCGGCCGGATCCCCGGTCATGCGTTGGATCTGCGCGGCGACGCGATCCTTGTGGCGCTCGAACAGCTCGCGCAGCGCGGCGGGATCGTGGCGACGGGCGCGTTGCAGCAGCTCGCGCGAGTCGAGATCCGGCTGCGAGTCTGGCTCGGGCGCTGCGTCGCGGCGCGGAGCGAGGTGGTGAATGGTTGCGCCCTCACGCCGATCAGCTTCGACGTGGGGGCCGGAAGCCCCTCGTGTCACGCTGGCCAGTGTACCGGACCGCACGAGCGCTGGAC
>DATLLB010000443.1:0-2676 GCA_035538075.1 Enhygromyxa sp. | reverse complement strand
GTTCTCGTCCTCGTTTCACCGCTTCGACTTCGACTACCGCTACGAGCAGGGGCCGTGGCGCGTGCTGGTCAGCCCCTCGCTGCGGCTCGACAGCTCGCGGCTCGAGCAGGACCTGCTGATCCGCCGCGACGCGACCGTGTTCTCCGGCCGCGTCCAGGTCGAGCGCCGGATCCGGGAGTGGCTCACGCTCGAGGTCGGCTCCGACGTGATCTACGAGCACTGGCGTCGACGCGAGCGCTTCGTCCAGGTCATCGGCGGCGACCTCTACGACGACGAGCAGCTGAGCGATGACAAAGAGTTCGACGGCGAGCAGCTGCGGCTCGGCGTGTGGTTGGCGACCGTGTTTCGCGTGCGCGGCTGGTCAATCGTGCCCTCGGTGCGCGGCAACCTGTTCTCCTACGGCGGTCGCGAGCTGTTTCGCGTCGATCCGCGGCTCGACGTGCGCGGCCGCGTGCACGAGCGCGTGACCGTGTTCGGGCGCGTGGGCATGTTCTCGGTCCCGGTCGTGCTGACCTCCGGCGGCGCGAGCTCGGGGCTGATCACCCGCAACGGCACGATCTTCGACGGCATCGCCGACGTGCCGCCGTACCTGATCGCGTTCTTCGATCCCGGCATCGAGGGTGAGCTGCGCGAGGGCTCGTCGGGCGCCACGCATGCCATTCACGCGTCGACCGGGGTCGAGGCCACGCTGCCGTGGGAGCTGGACTTTCGCGGCACCGTGTTCTGGCGCGAGGTGCTGTCGACCGACGTGCCGATCTATTACGAGGACGGCACCAGCGGCGTGTTGAGCAGCTCGCGGCGGCGCTCCGCCGGTCTCGAGCTGCTGCTGCGTCGCGCGCTGGGCCAGCACCTCGACGGCTGGATCGGCTACACGCTGATGTGGGCGCGCGCGCGGTCGATCAACGACAGCAACCCGCCGTGGCTGCCGGCGACCTTCGACCAGCGGCACAACCTGGTGCTGCTGCTCAGCGCCACACTGCCGCGAGGCTTTCGCTTCGGCATGCGCTTTCGCGTGGTCTCGGGCAACCCCGAGGCGCCGGTGCTGGCCGGCGAGGCGGTGTCGTCTCCGGAGGGCACCTACTATCGGCCGATCCGCGGCGAGTTTGGCTCGGCGTATCAGCCGGTCTTTCACCAGCTCGATCTGCGGCTCGACAAGCGCTGGGTTCGCGATCGGGTCTCGGTGACCGCGTACCTCGACGTCCAGAACGTCTACAATCATGTCTATCCGGAGGTCCCGGTCTACACGCGCGACTGGGCGCAGCGGGCCTCGCTGATCGGGCTGCCCATCTATCCGAGCCTCGGCGTGCAGATCACTTACTGAGTTGCACGCGGGATCAGCCCGACCGTCGCGCCGGCCGAGAGCCCCAGCAACATCCCGACCACGCCGCCGAGCCCGACGACCAAGCAGCCCAGCGAGCCTGCGAGCACGGCGATGCCGGCGGCCACGAGCAGCGACGGCCGACGCTCGACCGACGCTCGCTTGGTTCGCACACTCAAGAACAGACCCGCGAGCGCCCCCGCGGTCAGACACAGCGGTGCACACCACGAGACGCAGAGCCCGGCCGCGCAGGCATGGGGCACGCGACACGCGATCAGCCCGACCATCAAGGGCAGCGCGCCCGTGAGCAGTCCCGGGATCACGGCGCGCGACGCATTGCGTCCACGATGGGTCGCCATCGCGATGACGACCGCCAGCGCCACGCCGATCGTCAGGGTCGCGAGCGGCTGGCCGCCCAGCGCCACGCAGATGCCGGCCATCACGAGCGCGGGCCAGGCTGCTTGAGCGCCGGTCCGCCAGCGGCCGCGTTCGTAGGCCGCTCGAGCGCGGGCTTCGAGGGTGTCCAAATCAACGTTGGCCATCGTTGCGACTCCACGTGCTGCGCAGGCGGGCGAGCGCCCGTTGCCTGCGCTTGCGCAAGGTGGCAGGCGCCACCGGTTCATCCAGCTCCTCGAGGCCGAGCGCGTGTCGGTCCTCCGGGGACAGCTCGCCCAGCACCTCGAACAAGGCGCGGCGCAGCTCCGCGTCGAGCAGCGCTTGCTCGGGGGTCGGCGTGGCGGCGACGCGAGCGTCGTGATCGAGCGTCACCTCGCGGCGGCGCCACGCCGCGCGCAGCAGCGTTCGACACTCCCACCAGGTGATGCCGAGCGACCAAGCCAAGCCATCACGCTGGCGATCGTATTCGCTGGCGCGCGAGAACACTGCCAGCATCGCGCGCTGAGCTGCATCGTCGGCGTCCTGGTCCGACTTCAACACGCGACCGGCGAAGTCGCGGACGTGCGGCCAGAGCCGGACGAACGCAGGGTGGAACGCGTCACGCTCACCGTCGGCGAGCCGCGCCAACAGCTGCGAGAGCTCCCTGCGATCCTCCGGGCTCATCCGCCTGCGACCTCAGCAACAGGGGCAGTCGCAGTCGTCGCAGTCGTCGCAGTCGTCACAATCTTCGCAGTCGTCGCAGCAGCCTTCGCAGGTGGAGGTGGCGGCCCACGCCACCGCGGGGACACCGAGCACGAAGGCCAACAGACCAATGGCTTTCCAGTTCTTCAGCATGGTTTTGCTCGCTCTCTGGCCAGAGTAGGCAGTCGCGCGGGCGAGCGTGACCCGGGCACGGATGTGCCAACTCACGGGATTGGGCCGCGGTCCGCATCGGCGCGGCGGCCCAATCCCGTGAGTTGGCA
>DATLLB010000442.1:0-4964 GCA_035538075.1 Enhygromyxa sp. | reverse complement strand
TTCGACGTTGGTGGTGAAGCCCGGCAGCGTGTCGAGATCGCGGGGGATCCAAAACACGATCACGTCGGCGAGCGCCAGGCCCTCGCTCTCCCAGTCGATCTGATCGGTGTAGTCGAAGCGCGCGTTGCCGTCGGCATCCTCGGGCACGAACACGGCCCCGTCGTAGCCACGCTCGGCCAGCAGCTCGAGCGCACGCGGACGCCACGATGGCACGTCGGAAGAGCGCGGCGTCGGACCGGCGAGGAAGATCGCGCGGGTGAACGCGGCGGGGAAGGGTTGGCGAGCGTAGACGACTTGCATGGGTTGACTGGTTCCTATCGCAGTAGGGCTCAGAGCCACTCGTAGGCGCGGCGCAGCACCTCTGCGCCGTCGCGTTCGATTGGTGCGCCGTGGGCAAGCAAGATGCGCTCGGGTTGCCAAGCCAGCATCCGACCGATCTGCTCGCGCGCCCCGACGCGGTCGCGGATCATCACACGCTCGAGCCAGGTCGCGCCAGGGCGCCGGTTCCCGAGCGCGAGCGCGACGAGGCGAGTGAAGCGACTCGAGTGTGTTGCGAGGTTGAACACCGCGTCCGCGCAGATCATCGTGCGCGTGGCGGGGTGAAAGAACACCACTTCGTTCTCCATCGTGCGCGCGGCGAAGGACACCTGCTGGAGATCGTCGGCCCACTCGGGCTCGGGCTCGTCGCTCAGCACCCGATCCCAAGCGAAGTCGGCCCGCTTGCGCTCGAGCCCGGGGCAGCAGGCGAAGATCGCGTCGGGGTAGGCCTGCTTCCACTGCGCGACGCGGAGGTGGTGAAAGAGGCTGGGCGCCACGACGGCGCGGACCGGGCCGAGCGCGTCGACTTCGGCCGCGAGCGCAGGATCGCGAGCGATCGGCGAATGCACGAACAGCCCGCCGTCGCGCAGGCGCACCACCGTCATGCGGCACCCGGTCTCCACCCCATAGAACCGCAAGGGCTGAGCGATGCTCCACAGCTCGGGGGCGATCGGGAGTAGCTGCGTCATTGCACGATTGTATTGCGGGCTCACACGCCGCGATCGAAGCGATCGAAGAACTCGCTCACGCGGGCGAGCGGGCCATCGATCTGCAGCCGCCCACCCGTCACCGCCGCGCCAGCGGTGTCCAGCCGCAAGGCGATGCGCTTCCACGTCAGGCTGTCGGTCGTCAGCGTCGCAAACGGCTCGGGCGTGCCCGGGAAGGGCTGATCCCACGCGACCTCGACCACGCCACGGCGCACGCTGATCCACACGCTGCGATCGAGATCGTCGAGATCGAGCCGCAGCGTCTCCTCGACCTCGCCGGCCTGCTCGAGCTTCAGGCGGGTGGGCATGGCCTCGAAGAACAGCGCGACCGGGATCTCGCGCAGGAATTCGTCCGACAGGTTTGGAGTGATGGTCGCGGCCGGGCCAGCCTCGAGCTCGAGCGCGTACTCGAACAGGTACGCGCGGCCGTTGGTGTTCGAGACGGTCGCCGCCTGCTCGCGCAGCGCAGCGGCGAAGGCCTGCTCGAGCTCGCTGCGCTGCTCGTCGGAGCCGAGCCCGCTGCGGCGCAGCTTGGCCAGCAGGTGCAGCGCGAAGCGAGGATCGTCGCTCGCCTTCGCGGCCTCGCGCACGGCCGCGAAGCCGCCCATCAGCTCGACCTCGCGCCGCGCCAGCTCGGGGCTCGGCAGCGGATAGAGCGTCTCGGGGCTGCCGTCGAACCAGCCGAGCTCGGCGTCGTAGATCGACAGCGCCGACCAGTCGAGCTGACCGTAGAGCTCGCGCAGGTGCGGCTTGTCGGCGAGCTCGGCCGGCAGCGTGACGGCGTCGGCGATCTCGGCTCGGCTCAGGCCCGCGTTGGCGCCCCGCACCACGCTCGCGCGCAAGAACGCGATCGCGTCCCTGTAGTCGCGCAGCAGCTCGGCGATCGCCTGCTCGCCCGCGACCGGCACCGTGTGCGAGCCGATCAGCAAGGCCGGCGCGAGCCGGCGCATGTGATCGAGGCTGGCGATCCAGGCGTCGACCGGGCGCGGACGGGTGCCGCGAATCGTATAGAGGTTGGGGAACGATCGATAGACGTTGTCACCCGGGAGCAGCACGCGGTGCTCGGGCAGCCATACGAACAATTGATCGTCGGTCTCGCCCGGGGCTTCGTGCAATTCGATCTTCACGCCGCCGACGTCGAGCGTGGTCATGCCGGAGAACGTCTTGGTCGGCAGCCGCACGCCGTCGCCCACACCCGAGGCAAAGTCGATGCGCCGCCCGAGCGCCGAGCAAGGCAGGTTCTCGGCCGAGACGCGGGCGCCGAACTGCCGCTTGCCTCGCGCTTGCTCGGCCGCCTGAAACACACCGTATTGCTTGAAGAAGTGCTCGGTGAAGCCGGCCGTGGCCCAGATCGGCACGTCGCCGTCGAGCGGGGCCCAGGTCGCGGCACCGCCGACGTGATCGATGTGGCTGTGCGTCAAGATCAGCGCGGCGATCGGTCCGGGCGCCTGCGCGAGCAGGTCTTCTCGCGCCTCTGCGGCGCGGCCGGGCCCGGTCATCGCGTCGACGATCACGTTGCCCGCGGGCGTGTGGATCAAGATCGTGTTGGCGAGGTCGTAGCCGATCGCGACGTGGATCGAGACGCCCTCAGCCAGCTCGAAGCGCTCGATCCTCGGCTCGCCGATGCCCTCGCGACATTGCTCATCGAGCATCGCCGGGGTCGGGAATACCCGCGTCTCGACGACCGCGTTGGGTCGAGCGCACGCGAGCGTTGCTCCCAGAAACAGCACGGCGGTTTTGCCCGGTCGCGGTGGCATGGCGGGAGTTTGCCACGCCGTGTACGCTCGCGCGCATGTCCGCACGCTCCACGCTCTTCGGTTTCCTGCTCGCGCTGATCCTGCTCGTGTCCGGCTGCTCGAAAGACGAGATGGCCAACGCGGCGATCGACGAGCTCACCGCATTGACCGACGACATCGTCAAGACCGTCTCGGAGGGCCAAGACAAGAAGGCCGCCGTGGCCGACGCGCAGGCCAAGCTCGACGCGAAGAAGGGCGAGCTCGGGCCCAAGATGAAGGAGGTCATGGAATTGCGCGGCTTCCAGGTCAATGACGAGACCCGGGAGAAGGTCAATACGGCGCTGGTCGACAACACGATGAAGATGGCCTCGCTGCAGATCGATCTGATGGTTGCGACCTTGACCGACCCCGAGCTCGAGGCCGCCGTCGACAAGCTGACCGCCGATCACGAGGCGCTGGTCTCGGGCGAGTGATCAGGTGCCCGCGAGCCAGCTGCGAAAGCGCGCTGCGTTGGGCTGGCTGACCACGACCTCTTCGAGGGCCGCAGGCTGGAGCTCGACCAGCAGGCGGCCCTTGAACCATGCGCGGAAGCCCACGATCGCGTCGGCGTGGGCGAGGTACTGGCGGTTGAGCCGAAAGAACTCCGCGTCGCCGAGCTCGGCCTCGACCTCGGCGAGCGTGCGATCGAGCGCGAGCCTTCGGCCGTCGCGGTGGACCAGCTCGGTCACGCCGTCGCGCACGCCGAAGTACGCGACCTCATCGAGCGCGACGACCACGAACGCCTCGCCGTCGCGCGCCAACATGCGGCGCCGCGCCTTGGGTGCGAGCGCCCGACGCAAGGCCGCGAGCTTGCTGGCGAAGTGGGCTTCGAGGCGGTGGTACTTGTCGAGCGCGTCGCGTAGCTGCGCGGGAGAGTACGGCTTGAGCAGGTACGCGATGCCGTTTTGATCGAGCGCGTCGAGCAGGTACTGGTCGTAGGCGGTGCAGAACACGATCGGGAAACTCGGCGCGGCGCGAGCGAAGATCTCCAGCGAGAGGCCATCCGCGAGCTGCACGTCGGCGAACACGAGATCGGGCGCAGGGTGGTCCTCGAACCACCGCAGCGACTCGGCGACCGAGGCCAAGGTCGCCACGATCTCGAGCTGCGGATCGAGCTTCTGCAGGGCCGCGACCAGACGATCGCGGGCCGGCGGCTCATCCTCGATCACGACGACACGCGTCACTGCGACTCCGAGCTCGAGAGCGGCACGCGAACGCTGAAGCGCTCGGGCGTGCGCTGGATGTCGATGCCGATCCCGGTCGCGAGCTTGCTGCGCTCGTCGAGGTTGCGCAGGCCCACGCCGACCGACTCGCGTCGCCAGTTGGCCACGCTACGCCGCGGCTTGCGGGCGTTGCTGACCGACAGCACGCCGACCTCGAAGCGCACCTCGATCTCGAGCGGCGATCCGGCGCCGATCTCGTTGTGCTTGATCGCGTTCTCGATCAGCAGCTGGAGGCCGGTCGGCGGCAGCTGGGCATCGGCGAGCTCGGGCCCAGCGACGGGCAGCTCGCAGCGCAGCGCGTCGCCATAGCGGATGCGCATGAGCTCGACATAGGCGCGGGCGAACGCGAGCTCCTCGACGAGCGGCACCAGGGCGCGGCCGCGTTGACGCAAGAGATAGCGATAGACGCCCGCGAGGTCCTGATTGAAGGCGATCGCCCGCGCGCGATCGGTCTCGATCAGGTGCCCGAGCGTGTTGAGCGAATTGAACATGAAGTGCGGATCGACCTGAGCGAGGAACGCCGACAGCTCGGCCTCGGCGCGCGCACGATCGAGACGAGCGACCCGCAGCAGATCGCCCTCGCGCTCCTTGATCAGGAACACGGTCTCGTACGCGTGGGTCACGAACACGACGCAGATCACGTTGAGCAGAGCGACCGTGCGGATGGTGTCGAGCTCGGCCGCGCGCCCGATCCAGCCGTACCAGCACAACAGCCCGACGATCGTCAGCGGAGCCGTGTACAGCACGATCGCCACAAGCAGCAGCGCGAGCTTGCGCAGCGGGTGGTTAAACCAGCCGTAGTGACGGCGCTGCTCGAACAGCAGCCAGCGGTTGCCGTGCCAGATGCTGGCCGCGAGGCCGATGAACGCGAGCGTGCCGACCCAGTAGCCGAGCTGCGTGGGCGCGAAGTCCTGCAGCAGCCCGGTCACGCGCGGGATGAT
>DATLLB010000441.1:0-3899 GCA_035538075.1 Enhygromyxa sp. | reverse complement strand
CACCCTCGAGCAGCACGGTGACCTCGCTGTCGGCCGCGCGCTCGAGGATCGTGAACAGCTCGCGCATCGCCAGGCTCTCGCCGACCAGCTCGCCGAGCCGGCGACGCTCGCTGGGCGGCAGCGCGAGCCCGTGCGGCTCCGGTTGGATGCGCAGGTAGGTGTTGCCGAGCCGCAGCGTCGCGCCGGGCCCCACGGTGGCCGCGGAGATGGCCGCGCCCTCGAACAGCGTGCCGTTCTTCGACTCGAGATCGCGGACGTCGAAGCCGCTCGGGCCGACCGTGATCTCGAGGTGGCGACGCGACACGCGAGGATCGGCGAGCGTCAGATCGCAGCTGGAGTCCGTACCCACGACAATTGGCGCGCGGCCGAGCCCGACCGCGCGACCCATGTCTGGGCCCTCGACGACCACGATCTGCACCCGCGCCGCGCGACCGCGGGCCGCGGGGTGCTCGGGGTGATCCGAGGCGATCGTGGCGATGGTCGCGGTCGAGTCGATGCGCTCAGGGTAACATCTTCAGACCGACGCGATGTCGAGCTCCCGCGCACCGGATCTGGGCCCGCTGCTCTCGCGGCCGACTCTGCTCGTCGAGGTGCTCTCGCGCCACTACCCAATCCCGCGCGCGCTGCTGCGTCGCTACGCACAGGTGTGGGACTGGACGGCGCTGAGCAGCAACACCGCCGTCGCTTGGGATCTCGAGTGGATCCTCGAGCAGCGCGAGCGCTGGGACTGGGCTTGGCTGTGCTGCAATCCTGCGCTGCCGTGGTCGGTCGAGCTGCTGCGCGAGCTGGTCGCGTCGGGCAAGTGCGACTGGCTCGACTTTCGTCGGCAGCCTCGCGTGTTCGAGCGCGCCGATCTGATCGCGCTGTGTTTGCCCCATTGTAGTGCGGCCGCAGAGTCGCAGCCCGAGCGGTTCCCGAAGGACGAGTGTGGCGACGAGGTCGACGATTGGTTCGGCGCCATGCCGTGGGGTCCCGAGGCGCGTGCGTGCGCGACCGAGCTGGTCGAGCGAATTGCTGGTTTTCGGTGGGACCTGTTCAGCGAGGTGGAGGGGTTCTTGTGGACGATCGAGATCATCGATCGGCACCGCGACGAGCTGGACTGGTCACGGCTGAGCCAAAATACCGGGCTCCCGTGGAGTCTCGAGCTGCTCGAGGCCTTCGCGGAGCGCTGGGACTGGCGGGGGCTGGGCTACAATCGGAGC
This sequence comes from Enhygromyxa sp., assembly GCA_035538075.1. Taxonomy (GTDB): domain Bacteria; phylum Myxococcota_A; class Polyangia; order Nannocystales; family Nannocystaceae; genus Plesiocystis. The sequence continues at coordinate 2,697 of DATLLB010000441.1, read as the reverse complement.
ATTCTGTGGGAGGCAGAGTGGGTTGACCGACTCTCGGCGCACGTGCATTGGGCCACGATCGATACAATCGCCGCGCGCCGAGGACAGGGGGAACGCCTGTGCGGACTCGTCAATTCTCCGACCTTGGTGTGGACGCCGGATTTCTTCGATCGCCACCGTGCCGCAATTGAAGCTCACGTCGCGCGATTGCAACCCGCGCCCGAGCGCTACTGGACGCACTGTTGCGACGCCAACAATTGGACCGCGGAATTGGTCCAGCACCTGGCCCCAACCGGGCGCGTGCCGTGGGCGAATCTCTGCCGGCACGGGCGCGGGCTGTGGACGCGCGCGTTCATCGATGAATTCCGCCCGCAGCTCGATTTGGGCGCGCTCACGCAGAACCCCGAATTCCCGTGGTGCGAGCTGCTCGACGAGTTCGCCGAGCAGCTGAGCCGCGATGAATGGCACGCGCTCTCGCGCAACAGCGGCTTTGTACCGTCGATGGCCACGCTGCGGCGCTACGAGGATCGCTGGTCCAACGTCGGACTGATGGAGCGACTGCCGCTGACGATCGAGCTGCTCGATACGTTCGCGCGTCATTACTTGGGCCGATCCGCGCTGGTCGAGAACCCACACCTCGACGCCGAAATGATCGTGCACCTGCGCGATCACTGGACAATCGAGTGGACCTCGTTCGTGCGGCGACCGGACGCGATCGCGCTGATCGAGGCCCACCCCGAGTTTCCGTGGGACGTGGTGGAGCTCGCGTACGAGCATGGCGGGCGTGTGTGCGAGTGGATCAGCCTGGCCGTGGTCGAGCAGGTGGTGCAGAGCATGGCGGATGCCGAGCGAGAGCCTCGCAACCTGCAGCTCGAGCTCATGATTGCCCGCGCGCCACAGCAGACCGAGCACCATCGCGTCTACGCCGATTGGCTCGAAGAGCGCGGGGACCCGCACGCGCAGCTGATTCGGGCGATGCTCGACGGGCGGGACGAGGCCGAAGTCCAGGAGGTCGTGCGCGAGTACGAGCGCGTGCTGCAGGTCGGCGACTGGACGCTGCACTGGCGCAACGGGTTCGTGCACGAGGCGTACTTGCTGTTCGAGTGGCGTCGTGCGCTCGGTCGTCGTGCGCTGCGTTTCGTAGAGGCGCTCGACTTTCACGACTCGACCGATCCGCTGACCGACGCAGACTTCGAGCTGCTGCGCCCGCTCGACCGGCTGCGCAAGCTCGGCGTCTCGGGAGCTGCGATCGTGCGGTCCGATGCGCTGGCGGCCGTGCCCGAGCTCGAGTACCTGCGGCTCGAGCAAGCCAAGCTCGAGGAGCTCTCGCAGCTGGCCGGTCGCGCGACGCTGCGGCATCTCTTGCTGCGGTGGACGCAAGTGCGCGACCTGGGCCCGCTCGCAGAGGTCCCGAACTTGACGTGGTTGCAGCTCGAGCGCAGCAAGGTCGTCGACCTCTCGCCGTTACGCGCGTGCGTGCGCTTGGTCGAGCTCGACATACGGAACACGGCCGTCGCCGATCTCTCGCCGCTTCACGAGCTTCCTGCGTTACGGCGGGTGTTCGTGCACGACAGCGCGGCCGATGAGCGTGAAGTGGTGGCGCTCCAGCGAGCGCAGCCCGGGCTGTCGGTGTTCAGTTCGCCAGATTATTTGCGGTATCACCGACAGCAGCCCGGGTGGTTCGGGGTACCCGACGACTGCTGACCTCGCTATCGTTGGTGACGATGAGCGAGCGCTTCGGCCCCTACGAGATCGTGCGCCAGATCGGCGCGGGCGGCATGGCCGAGGTCCACCTCGCGCGGCGCTTCGGCGCGAGCGGCTGGGAGAAGCTGGTTGCGATCAAGCGCCTGCGCCCGGAGCAGCGCGGGCGGCCCGAGCTCGAGCGTCTGCTGATCGCCGAGGCGCGACTCGGCGCTCGCTTTGCCCACCCGGGCCTGGTCGGCGTCCACGACTTCGGGCTCGTCGACGGCGTCTATTACGTGTGCATGGATTACGTCGACGGGGCCGATCTCGCCGCGTTGATGGCCAAGCAGCCGCTGCCGCGCGCGCTGGCCCTGCTGATCGCCGAGCAGCTCGCGACCACGCTCGCGTATGTGCACGCGCTGACCGACGGCGCAGGGCGGCCGCTCGGGCTGGTCCACCGCGACGTGAGCCCGGCCAACGTGCTGTGCTCGCGCGCGGGCGGGGTCAAGCTCAGCGACTTTGGCATAGCGAAAGCCACGGCCGAGGACGACCGCACCTGGGGACGCATTCGCAAGGGCAAATATGCCTACATGGCCCCGGAGCAAGTCAGCGGTGAGCCGATTGCCGCGGCTGCCGATTTGTTCTCGCTGGGCGTGATGGTGCACGAATGCCTGCTCGGACGGCGGCCATTCGACGGCGAGAATCCGCTGCGCATGATGGAGGCCATTCGCAGCGCGACGCTGGCCGACGATCACGACTTTGGCGATCTCGAGCCGGACTTGGTCGAGCTGCTGCGTGGGGCGCTGGCTCGGGACGCTCGGCAACGGCCGGCAGGCGGCGCGGCCGAGCTCGCGCGAGGACTGCAGCGAGCGCGTCGCAGGAGCGCCCCGGTCGGGACGCTGGATCTCGCCGCGTGGGTCTGCAAGACGCTCGACGGCGGTGGCGGCGGCAGCGAGCGAGCGGCGAGCGAGGCCGCCCTCGAGACGCTCGGCATGGACGACGAAGGCTGAGCTCGCGCGCGAGTTGGGGTAGGCT
>DATLLB010000440.1:0-19651 GCA_035538075.1 Enhygromyxa sp. | reverse complement strand
GGGCAGCGGTGGGTGCTCGATCAGGTCGTCGCCGCGCTCGCCAAGCGGCGCGGTCGTTAGCGGCGATCGAAGGTCAAAACCGAAACGAGTAGCCGGCGCCTGCCCAGAGCTGGAAGTCCCAGCGCTTGCGCACGTCGAGGGCGGTCCACGGGGTCTGACCGCTGCTGCACTGCTCGCCGCGCGGGCCGTCGCCGAACACGGCGAAGCTGGGCTGCACGAGCAGGCTGATCGCACCGCGCCGCCGCACGCCGAGCAAGATGCCGAGGTCGAAGCGAGGCGCGAGCAGACCTCCCGTGCGCGCGGCGATCTGGGCTCCACGGCCGAGGCTGCACAGCGGAGGCGGGACCTCCTCGCGCTGATTGAGGCCTTGCCCGGTCAGCGCGGCCACGGCTCCGAACGAGAGCTGCACGCCCTCGCGTCCGAACACCCACGTCTGCTGGCCGACCAGGCCGACGCTGTAGCCGTAGAACGAGAAGCCGTCGGGACGCAGGGTCGCGCCGCTGAACAGCATGGTGTGGGCGGCGAGCAGGAAGCGGCGTCGCGGGCCGATGAAACCACCGCCGTGCATGTCGATGGCGAACAGCCCGGGCGCGTCGATCGAGTCGGCAGAGCCGACCATCGGGCTGTAGCCGCCTGCGAACATGAAGCCGAAGCGACCGTGCTTGGGGTAGGGCGGTTGCTTGCGCGGGCTCGGTGGCTGCGGTGGGGTGGGGTCGATCGGTGGCTCGGGATCGGATTGCTCGGGCTCGGCGGAGTCGTCCGGCGGTTGCTCGCCGTCACCTTCGCCCTCGCCGTCGAACAAGGGCTTGAGCGACGGCATCGTGACGGGCACACCGCCGAGCTCGCGGATGATCTCGGCGACCTCCAGTCGATCCTCCGCGCGCGGGTTCTGTTCGAGGTAGCGGTTGTAGCTCTCGACCGCGAGGTCGCGCTCGCGGGTGCGATCCTCGGCGGCGGCGGCCTCCACCGAGAGCCGCTGATGACAGACGGCGATGTTGTAGTGCAGCTTGGGCGCGGGCAGGATCGCCATCGCGGCTTCGTAGTGATCGATCGCGGCCTGGTACTCGCCGCGCGAGAACGCAGCGCGAGCGGCCTCCACCTCGGCCTTCGCGGCGGCCTTGCGCTCGGCTTCGCTGGCCTGCGTGCCGTCGGGCGGCTGGCCGGGGTCGGGCTCGGGTGCGGCCGCGATCGGCCCGGCCGCGAGCCCGATGGCGAGCAGGCAGACGAGTGCGGGAGCGCGGCGCATGCCGACGAGAGCATACACGCACGCGTCATTCGACGAACGAGTTCTACGCTAGGGGATCGCGGCCGAGAGCAGCAGATGCAGCCGTCGCAGATCGTGATCGGACTCGCGCGGAAACCACAACAACACGCGCCCGACCACCGGCACCGCGATCGGACCTGGCTCTGCGAGCCACCCGAATTCGGCGCTCGACAACCCACCGATCACGCCCTCGCTGCCGAGGCTCGCCACCTCGGTCGCCGAGCGCACCCGCTCGTTCGGCGGATCGCCGACGAACCCGAGCACGGTCAGGTAGCGCTCCGACGCCGGCGAGCTGCTCGTGCGTGGGACCGCGGCCAGCAGTCGTCGCTCGTTGGGCTCGGGCTTGGGCGTGCGCGCGTAACCGGCTGTGACCTGAGCGAGGCGGACCAGCTCCGACGCGCTGCGCTGCGCGATGACCAGCCCGGCGCGGTGAAAGAACGCGTCCGGTGGCTCGCGCCAGCCGAGGTACTCCGCGACCAAGCTCGCCACACAGCGACGCCCGGTCTCGCCGGCCTGGCCATCGACGCACGCGCCGAACAACGCGAGCCCGCGCTCGATCCCATCTCTGACCCACGGCTCGCGCACGTGCGGCGCGAGCTGGCTGGCCAGCACCGCGCCTGGCGTCTCGCGAATCCCACTGCGACCGGCCGGCGGCGAGACGACGCCGAGCGCCGCGGCGACCGACTCGAAGAAGCGGCGACTCTCGGCTGCGACGGCCTCGCGTCGAGCCACGCCGGCGACGCGGCGACAGATGTCGCTCGCATCGTCGTCGCCGGCGAACTGCAGCTCGGGCGGTGGCTTCGGGATCATGGCCGCACTCGAAAAACCCATGCTCGGACCTGCTTCAGGCGGCGTCCTCGGAGACCGACAGATCGGCGCGCTTGCTGGCGCGGCGGTCGGCCAGGCTGGTCTGCGTCTGGCTCTGCTTGGGCTTGCGCCCGCGCTTCTTGGCCGGCGCTGCGGCGCGACCGTCGAACGTGATGTCGACCAGCTGCTCGGTCAGCGACGCGTCGCCGGCCGCGAACACGCTCGCGTATGCGTGCGCGCGACGGGCCTGATCGAGCAGCACTTGTTGCTCGCGCTCGAGCGCTACGCGAGCGGCTTGGACGGTCTCGAGCGCGCGCTGCAGCTCGGCGCGGCGCTGCTCGACGGCGGCGACCTGCTCGGCGAGGCTCTCGCCGTCGACCTGCGGGAAGCGAACCTCGGCGAGCGGGCCTTCGAACAAGGCGAGAACGGCACGCACGGCGTCGGGAATCGGAGACTCGGCGAGACTACTCATCTGCACACCTGACCTTGTGTTCAGGGTTGTGCCAGTCCAACGAGCCGGTGTCAAGGCAGATCATCGTGGACGCGCTCCAAACGACCACTGCGCGCAGATCGAGCCGGTCCGCCACTTCGGCGAAGCGCTGATCCGACGATCACATCAAATCCCGCAGTCGACGTTGCGCTCTTGCAGCCGAATCGCCTCGGCGTCGTCGACGACGATCGCTTCGGCGAGCAGCCAGTGGAACATCGCGTTGCCGAGCGCTCGCTCGTTCCGCTCGTTCCACAGCCATACCGCCAGCGAGCACACGGGCGCGTGCAGCTCTTGAAACGCGAGCCGCCGCAGCTCGAGACCGCCGACGGCGACCGCGGCGGCGTACTGCTCGCGCAGCGCCAAGAAGGTCTGCCACTCGTCGATCGCTGGCAGCTCGCGCTTCGACTTCACCCGCGACTCGAGGGCGCTGACGGTGATCTCGATGTCGTCGAGCAGCTCCGCGTGCAGCCGTCGCGCCGCGCGGGCGAGCAGCTCGCTGCTCTCGCCGAGGGAGCCCAGCTCGAGCCCTGCCGCGCGCACCAACGCGAGCAGGTCGTCGCGGACCAGCGCTGCGAGCTGCTCGGGCGATCGCTCGGTCTCACGAGTGCCGAGCGCGAGCCCACGCTCGAGCAGCCGTCGCTCGAGCTTCGGATCGGCGAGCGCGCGATCCCAAGCCGCGGCGAGCCGGGCGAGATCGTCACGGTCGAGCTGCGCAGGCGGACGCGCGAGCGTGAACGCGTGCAGCGTCAGCGCATGCAGCAGCGCGTCGTCGTGCGTCGCTCGAGGTGGTTCGGCGTTGCGACGCGAGCTCGTCGTGCGCGAGTCGGCCTGCAGCGGAGATGCGAGCGCGCGACGGAGCAGCTCGATCGTCGCCGATCGCTCGGGCGCCAGCAGCCAGCGCAGCCGCAGCTGCGTGTCGCTGGGCACCGGCGCGATGCCGGTCAGGCGAGCCGCGATCGCCCCGAACGATCGCAGCCGCCGACTCGCGACCGGAGCCGTGCGGGCGAGGAACTCGACCTCGCGCCAGGCTCCGCGCTCCATCGCCTCGGCGCACAGCCACTCGGCGGCGAGCGTGACCGCGCGAGCGGGTCGGACGGGCTCGGCCAGCTCGAGCGCGGAGCTCAGCAGCCGACGCGCGCCCGCACGGTCGCCGCGGGCCTCCGCGAGCAGCCCGGTTGCGACGATCCCCGCGCCGCCCAGACGCCAGCGCGGCCGCGTGGTCGCGTCACGCTCGCGCTCGATCCACGCGAGCAGCTCCGGCTCGAGCGCGACACCTCGCTGCGCGCGTCGGATCGCCGCCCAGCTCGCAGCGATCACCGCTCCGCTTCGCACGTCGCGGCTCCACACCCAAAAGCTCAGCCGCGTGATCGCCCACGCGAGCTTGATGCGTCCGCGGGGGATCAGCAGCGTCCGCGCGATCGGCCACGGGAACAGCACGATCGCGATCGCGATCACGCAGACCAGCGCGACCGCTGCCTGCCAGAGGTCGCCGCGCGCGAGCGCTTCGATCAGCGCCGCCATCTCGTACACGAACGCGGGGCCCAGGGTCGTCCAGATCACCACCGCGATCACCGAGCCGACCCCGATCGACGGACCGACCTCCTGCTTGCGACCCGCCGAGCTGGCCAGCAACGCGACCAACACCCCGGCGAAGATCGCCGGGTTCACGCCAGACCCCTCCCGCTTTGCAAGCTCATCGCCGGCCCCAGTCGCCGAACCCGAGCGCGCGCAGGGCCGGAAACGGCGCGAGGTTGGCCTCGTCATCCTCGTCGGCGCTCGCACTGCTCGGTGCCGGCACAGCCGGCTCGAGCGTCGCCCACAGCTCGTGCAGCAGTCGGCGATTGGGATCGCGCAGCTCGGCCATCGCCTCGCGCACCAGCTCGGGCGTGCGGCGATGCTCGCCGATCGGGCTGCGATAGGTCGCGGCGGCGCTCAGCTCGAGCTCGAGCATGCCGATCAGCTTCTGGCCTTCGCGCTCGATCTCCGCGCGCGCACAGTCGGGCCGCAGGCCGAGGACATAGAACGGATTGCTCGCCAGCCGTGCGCGCGCAGCCTCGCGCTTGTCGCTGCTCGTCCAGCTCGGGTCCGTGGCCATCACCGCACTCCCGAGTCGAAGCTCTGCCTCCGGGTCTGCACGTCGGCGGGCAGCAGCCGCCAGAGTCGCTCGGTCACGCGTCGCAGCGCCTGGTTGTCGTTGCGCGTGACGGCGGCACGACCTTCGGTCACCAGGCTGCGCGCGAGCGGCAGATCGATCGCCGAGTCGGCCTTCGATGCGGCGTCCTCGAACAGGAACTCCCACGTGCCCGGGTCGCGGTACCACGCAGTCTCACCGAGCTGGCTGGCCAGCCGCAGCTGTCGCTGGAGCTCGCGGGGATCATGCTCGGACGCGGCGCGATCGATCGCCTGGCTAACCTCCTCGAACAGCTTCTGCTCGCGCGGGGTCCCGTACTGGCTGATGCACGACGCGGCCCACGTCATGGTTCGGATCTTCCGCTCCTCGAGCTCCGGCCAGCGCTTGGTCTGCTCGACCTCCTCGAGATCGGCGTCGAGCTCGAGCAGGCTTCGTCGCGCCCGCTGACCGGCGTCTTCATTGCCGCCGCGCGTGGCCTCGAGATCGCGCTCGACCTCGGCCAGGCCCTGCTCGACGCGATCCAGGACCCCGAGCATCTGCGGCGCGCCGCTGCGGAACGCGTCGCCGCGCAGGCCCATCAAGCGGTCGCGCATCGCCTCGACGGTCGCCTGCAGCACCTCCGGATCGGCGGCCGGGACCAGCAGGTGCGCGACCTCTTCGAACACCTGATCGAGGCTCGGCACCAACGCCCGCGCCGACAGCCGACCGCCGCGATCGAGCTCGAGCGTCAGCTCGACCTCCGACCCCGCGGGCAAGCTGGCCTTGATCTCGCGGCTCGGGATCTCCAGCGTGCCGACCAGCCGACACAGGTGCGCGCGATCGAACTCGCCCTGCACGATTGGGATCTTCAGGACCGAGCCCTCGCTGCCCTTGGCCACCGACTCGACGGTGTTGTGCGTGAAGGTCCGCTTGGCCGGCAGCGGCGTGCCGCGATCGAAGTAGGTGCGGACCGAGTCGTTGGCCAGCGCCACGCCGATCGTGCGCGAGAGCGGCGGATCGCTGATCGTCACGCCCTGCACGATCGTGATCGTCGGCGGATCGACCGGCACCGGCTCGCCCGCCGCGTCGCTCGCGACCAGCTTGAACACGTTGGACTTGCGCGGCAGCAGATCGACGCCGATCACGAACCCGCCGTCGCCGTCGATCGCCGTGGACGGGCTGTTCCACAGGCCGTCGCCGCGGTGCAGCTCGAGCCGCGTGGGCTTCTGCCCGGCGCCCTCGACCACGCGACCGACCACGTGCGGGCACAGATCCGAGGACACGGCCGGGAACTGCAGCCACAGCCGACGCCCACGCACGCGCGCGCCACCGACCTCGGCCGGGCGCGCGTCGAGGCCCGCGGTCGCGGCGTAGATCGCCGCACCCTGAGCGACCAGCGTCATCGGGTCGTGGCCCTCGGCGATCGGCGCCCCGAGCATCGAGCCCACGCGGTCGCGCAGGAACGGCATGGTCGTGGGCCCGCCGACGAACACGATGCGCGACAGCTGAGCCGGGTCGAAGCGATGCTGACGAAGCAGCCGCCGACAGACCTCGACCGAGCGCTCCACCAATCCACTACAGAGAGTCTCGACCGTCGCGCGGGTGATCTCGAGCTCGACCTCGAGCGCATGGCCGCCGAGCGAGAGCGGCGTGGCCGGGACCAAGACCGCGTCGGTGCTGCGCGAGAGCTCGATCTTCACCTCTTCGGCGGCCTGCTTGAGCGTGCGGACCAGGTCCGCGTGGGCCGGCTTCGCGCGGCTGATCTCCACGCCCTCGCGCCCCTTGATCTGCGCGAGCGCCCAGTCGACGATCGCCCAGTCGAAGTCGCGCCCGCCGAGGAAGTTGTCGCCGTCATGGCCGACCACGCGCAGGAACCCGTCGGCGGTCTCGAGCAGCGACGCATCGAAGGTGCCGCCGCCGAGGTCGTAGACCAGCCACGCGCCGCCGTCGTCCTCGGCCGACCAGCCAGCCGCCAGCGCTGAGGCGATCGGCTCCTGCAGCAGCTCCACCTTCTCAAACCCGGCGAGCTTGGCCGCCTCCGAGGTCGCCGAGCTCTGCGGCAGCTCGAACAACGCCGGCACCGAGATCACCGCTCGGGTCGGCGCGAACCCAAATTGATCCTCCACGTCCTTGCGCAGCGAGGCCAGGATCATCGACGCGAGCTCGGCCGGCCGCTTGCTGACCTTCGCGGCCGGAAACTCGAGCGCCTTGCCGGTCCCCATCAGCCGCTTGAACTCGTGGTGGGTGTTCGCCGGATCACGCTCGAGATAGCGGCGCGCCTTGGCCCCGATCGTCACGCGTCCACCCGCGTCGATGCGAACCACCGATGGGGTGAGGTTGGAGCCCTGGCTGTTGCGGACCACCCGAGTCAGCTCGCCGTCGAACACGGCAGCGGCGGAGTTGGTGGTCCCGAGGTCGAAGCCGACGTAGAGAGGCTTGTCCGACATGGGTGTGTGCTGCGATCCCGCGCGCGAGGGCACGCTCGGCGGCCGAACCGTAGCATGCGACGGGTTCGGCGCTCAGTTGCGGGGACTGCGTGAGCAAATCCACGTCCTTTGGATCGAGAACTGCGCACTCGCCCAAATTCGCGGCTTTGCGCGGCCCACGGGGCAACATCGCGCGCACCCTGACAGATCCAGCACCAGTGAAATTTTCTGTTGAGATTGTTGCGGTCCAAGGGACAGGACGATACAGTCACTTTGCAGCGTGGGTCTGAGGGACACACCTCGGACTCCTCCGCCGACCCCGCCACGGATGGCACCCGGTCGAAACGTAGACGCCCTGCTCCCCCGGCAGGGCGTTCGCGTTTCGGCGGTCCGGCGCGCTACCCTCCGCGGCCATGGCTGATGGGCAGTCGCGGACCCCGTTCGAGCAGGCCAGCTTGGTGCGCCACAAGGCCCGGCTGGCGGGCATGAACCCCAACTACTGGTACCCGCTCGAGTGGAGCGATCGCCTCGCGCCGGGCGACACCGCGGAGACCATGTTTTGGGGCGAGTCGATCGCGTTGTTCCGCGGCGAGGACGGTCGCGCGCGGGCGCTCGAGAATCGCTGCGCCCATCGCCAGATCAAGCTGACGCTCGGGCACGTGCGTGGCTGCGATCTCGTGTGCCTCTACCACGGCTGGCGCTACGACGAAGAGGGCCACCTGGTCGAGATGAAGCACGACAACTTCGGCAAGAAGCTGCCGGTCATCTCGATCCGCAGCTACCCCACGCGCGAGCGCTACGGGGTCATCTGGGGGTTCATGGGCAACCCCGCCGACGCCGAGAAGGTGCCGCTGCCGGAGATCGAGTTTGGCGACGGTGACGAGCGCTGGGCCTCGATCAGCTTCGACTACACGTGGCGGGCCCACCACTACATGGTCATCGACAACCTCTGCAACCTCACGCACCTCTACGTGCACGGTCGCTGGGTCCCGTACGACCAGACCACGCTCACCCATCACTCGCTGTCGGGCGATCGCATCGAGCTCAACTGGCATCACACGCTGCGCCGCGATCCCGGCATGTATGGGATCTACAAGCGGGTGTTCGGGGCCGCGCACGATCGCGAGATCAGCGACACGCACATGGTCTTCGACTACCCGTACCAGCGCGCGCTGTCCAACGGCCGCATCCGCTCGTGCAACTTCATGCTGCCCGAGCGAGCCGATCGCACGCGGGTGTTCTCGATCCAGTTCTGGAAGGCGCCGATGCTGCCGGGCCTGCAGCGCGAGCTCCCGCGCGTGCTCATGCAGCGGGTGTTCGCGCCCACTATCAAGCCGGTGACCAAGGAAATTTTCCGTCAGGACGGCGCGACCGTGGAGGGCGAGCAGGAGGCGGTGATGGGCGAGCACTTCGACAAGCCGATGCCCGAGCCCAACCCCTCGGTGCGGCTGTTCGAGCGGCTCACGATCGACCGCTGGCAGGCGCACCTCGACGCGGTCGCCAGCGGGTCCGCGCCCACGCTCTGTACCCGCGTGAAGCAGCTGTGATCTCCCCCGTCGCTCGCGCTCGGAACACGGGGTATCGTCCGCTCGTGCGTCGGTTGTCCACGACCTCGCTCCTGCTCGCTGCGCTCGGGCTGCTCGCCTGCAACAAGCCCGCTGAAGAAGCGGGCGACGACGAAGCGGTCTGCGAGTCGGACTTCGAGCAGATCCGCTCCGACATCCTGCTGCCGAACTGCACCAACGAGTTCTGCCACGACGCCGACGCGCCCGCGGCCAACCTCGACTTCACCCGCTCGGCCGAAGGCATCACGGCGCAGCTGCTCGACGTCCCCTCGGGCGTGTGCGCCGACTGGGTGCGCGTGGTCCCGGGTGATCCCGAGCGCTCGATGCTGTTTGCGAAGCTGCACGATCCGCCGCCGTGCGGCGAGCGGATGCCGGTCGACGGCCACCTGACCGAGCATGAGATCGCCTGCATCGGCCACTGGATCGAGACCGTCGAGAACACCTGCGAGACCTGCGGCGGCGATCTGTGCATCGACCTGCAGTCCGACGCGCAGCACTGCGGCAGCTGTGCCAACGCGTGCCCGAGCGGCGTCGCCTGCATCGCCGGCGCGTGCTCGTGCCCGGTCGGCGACCAACTGTGCGACGACGCCTGCGTCGACACCAACGTCAGCCCCGAGCACTGCGGTGGTTGTGGGCAGCCCTGCGAGGCCGGCGAGGTCTGCAACGCCGGCACCTGCGTGGGCGGCTGCGACGTCGGCCTCGAGCAGTGCGGGGGCTCGTGCGTCGACACGCAGATCAGCACGCAGCACTGTGGCGGCTGCGACAGCCCGTGCGGCGTCGGCCAGACCTGCGTCGCTGGCGAGTGTGCCTGCGCGGGCGAGGACATCTCGTTCGTCGGACAGATCGAGCCGCTGCTGGCCAGCAACTGCGCGCTGGCAGGCTGCCACGCGCCGCCGCAGATCCAGCACGCGCTCGACCTGCGCGTGACCAAGGCCTACGCGAGCCTGGTCGGCGTGCCCAGCCAGCAGTGCGGGACCACGCCGCGCGTCGATCCGGGCAACCCTGGCAACAGCTACCTGCTCGACAAGCTGCTCGGCGTCTCGCTCTGCGAGGGCTTTCAGATGCCGCTCAACACCGCCCCGCTCGCGCCCGCCGACATCGAGCTGATCTCCAGCTGGATCTGCCAGGGCGCCCCGAACAACTGAGCCTTCGCCATGCAGAATCCCTTCCTGCGTCACACCGGCGTCGCGGTCCCGCTGATCTGCGGGGCCATGTACCCGTGCTCGAACCCCGAGCTGATCGCGGCCGTGTCCGCGGCCGGGGCGATGGCGGTCGTGCAGCCGATCTCCCTGATCTACGCGCACAACCGCCGAGATCTGCGTGAGGCGCTGCAGGAGATCAAGCGCGGCACCAACAACCCCATCGGCTTCAACGCGATCGTCGAGCAGTCGTCGAAGGTCTACGAAGACCGGATGCGCAAGTGGGTCGACATCGCGCTCGACGAAGGCGTGCGCTTCTTCGTGACCGCGCTCGGCAACCCGCGCTGGGTCGTCGAGAAGGTCCACCAGGTCGGCGGCGTGGTCTATCACGACGTCACCGAGCGCAAGTGGGCCCAGAAGGCGCTCGATGGCGGGGTCGACGGGTTGATCTGCGTGAACAACCGGGCCGGCGGGCACGCGGGCGCGATCGATCCGCGGGTGCTCTACCAGTCGCTCGCCGATCTCGGGGTGCCGCTGGTCTGCGCCGGAGGCATCGGCGACGAGCGAGGCTTCGTCGAGGCGCTCGACATCGGCTACGCGGCCGCGCAGCTGGGCACGCGCTTCATCGCGACCAAGGAGTGCAGCGCCCACGCCGACTACAAGCAGGCGATCCTCGACGCCCGCGCGCGCGACATCGTGCTGACCGAGCGCATCTCCGGGGTCCCGGTCTCGGTCATCGAGACGCCGTACGTGCGCGCCGTCGGGACCAAGGCCGGGCCGATCGCTCGGCGCCTGCTCGCGCACCCCAAGGCCAAGCACTGGGTGCGCACCGCCTACTCGCTGCGATCGCTCTGGCAGCTCGATCGCGCCTCGCAGCGCGGGGCCAGCTACCGCGACTATTTCCAGGCCGGCCGCAGCGTCGAGGGCATCGACGCGATCGAGCCGGCCGCCGTCGTCGTCGAGCGCTACGCCGCCGCGCTCGCGCAATCCCAGCAGGTGCGTGCGGCCGCCGGAGAATGACCATGTCGCTCGCCAACAAGCTCGTCGAAGGCAACAAGAACGTGATCCGCGAGGCCTGGGATCGGCTCGGTACGCTGCCGCTCGGCGATCGGGTGTTCTCCAAGATGATCGGCCTGATGGCGCCCTACACCGGCAGCGTCGGCGCGCGCGTGGTCGAGCTGCGGCCCGGCTACTCGCGCGTGGTGCTGCGCGATCGCTGGGCGGTCCGCAACCACCTCACCTCGGTCCATGCGATCGCGCTGGCCAACCTCGCCGAGCTGACCGGCAACGTCGCGCTCGCCTACTCGCTGCCCGACGACGCGCGCTTCATCGTCGCCGGCTTCGACATCGACTACATCGCCAAGGCCCGCGGCACCATCACGGCGGTCTGTGATCAGGAGCTGCCGCAGACCAACGAGAAGCGCGAGTATCCGGTCGTCGTCGAGATGTTCGATCACAACGGCACGCTGGTCGCTCGCGCGACGCTGCGCTCGCTGGTCGGGCCTAAGAAGCGAGCGGCATAGCGCAGGCGATCGGCAGCGAGATGTGAAATGTGGCCCCGCAGCCCGGCTCGCTGGTCGCCCACACCTGACCGCCGTGCGCCGTGACGATGTCGCGCACGATCGTCAGCCCCAGACCGGCGCCGCGACGATCGCCCCGCGTGGCCTGCCAGCGACGCTCGAACACGTGCGCGAGCTGTTCGGGGGCGAGCCCCGGACCGGTGTCGGCGACCCACACGTGCACGGTTCGCTCGCGTAGATCGGCGCCCACGGTGATCGCATCGCCCGGCCGCGTGAACTTGGCTGCGTTGCCCAGCAGGTTGTCGAGCACCTGAAGCAAGCGCCGACGGTCGGCCCTGAGCGTCGGCAGTCCGCCGCGATGCTCGTCGCGCAGCAACCGGCCCTGTGCGTGCGGGCTGATGCGATCGAGCGCCTCCGCGATCAGCTCCGCGATGTCGACATCATCGAGCTCGAGCGCGGCCTCGCCTTGCTCGAGCCTGGCCACGTCGAGCAGGTCCTCGATCTGCCGATTGAGCTCGTCGACCGAGCGCTGGATACCCATCAGCCACGTGCGGCGCGAGCCGATGTCCGCGAGCTCGCCGAGATCCTCGGTGAGCGCGGTCGTGCGCAGGCTGATGAGGCTCAACGGCGCACGCAGGTCGTGTGCGACCACGGCGAGGAGCTCGTCGCGGGCACGAATCGCGTCTTGCAAACGTGTGATGTCCTGATTGACGACGATCGCCCCAAACAGCTCGTCGTCGTCGCCAATCACCGGGGCCGCCGAATTGAGGATGGTCTTGAAGCTGCCGTCGAAGCACTGAATGCGCACGACCTCGCCGATCGAGACCTCGCGGTTTCTCAGCGCGCGGGCCAGCGCCCATTCGTCGGCGGCGATCGGCTTGCCGGTGTCGACCCACCAGCCGCGATACTCGCCATAGGATTCGACTCCGACATAGCGCGCTCCCTCCCAAATCCGCTGGCCAGCGGAATTGCCGTAGCGGATGTTGCCATGCTCGTCGGTGATCCAGAGCCCGACCGGCAGCTGCTCGGCGACGGTGCGCAGGATCAGCTCCTGCCGCTGGAGCTGCTTCTCGGCCTCGATGTTGCTGTGTACGGCCACCCAGACGCGGCCATGGTGCGGATGCTCGAAGCTGGTCGTGCGAGAGCGGCACCACAGCGGGGTGCCGTCCTTGCAGCGATTGCGGACCTCGTAGACGGCTTCGCCGTTGGTCTCGAGCTGGTCCATGATCGACCGTGCGACCCGCTCGGCCGCACCCGGCTCGCGCTCGTAGTTGATGATCGTGACCGGCTGATCATCGAGCTCGCCGACTTCGTAGCCGAGCATCGTGGTGAAGCGTGGATTCGCATACACGATGGTCGCATCGGCGGCCCGGACCAGGCATACGCCCTCGGCCATCGTATTGACGATGAGTAATGCCAAGTCCTCGCGAATCACGTGCGCTCGCTTCCGTAGAATGAACTGGCGTGATCGCACCAAAGCGCTCGACGAGCCAGGGATCGAGCTGCGCAAAAGCGGCGCGTCGGCGGTGCGGCCGCTGCATCAGCAACCGCCCGGCAGCTCGGTAGGCACGTCGAAGAACTCGACGCGGCCGGTGAGCCGATTGTGCTGGGCCCCGACGACGGCGAGCTTGCCCTGCTGCGTCAGCGCTTCGAGCTGGCGGCTGCCGTGGCGCAGGTGGTCGGCCGAGCAGCGCACGTTGGCGCGGATGGCCGCGTCGAGCAGCGCAGCGTCGTCGGCCTGGGCGTCGAGCTCGACGAGGCTGACGACGGCGGGGCGAATGCGGTTGGTGGGGTCGTCGAGCTTGGCTCGGACGAGGTCGAGGGTGGCCTTCACGGCCCCGCAGTCGGAGTGACCCATGACCACCACGAGCGGCGTGCCGAAGGTCGACGTCGCCAGCTCGACGCGTTCGATCAGCGGGGGCCCGACCACGTTGCCGGCCACGCTGAGCACCAGCAGATCGTCGCTCGATCGATCGAAGATTTTCTCGGCGGGCACTGGCGAGTCGGAGCAGGTGATGACGATCGCGAAGGGCCGCCGATCCGCCGTGGGCTTGGCCTCGCTGCGGGAGTTGCTGGTGAAGCGCGCGTTGCCGACACATAGCCGCTGCAGCGCCTCGATTGCAGAGATGCTGGGTTGCTCGACCATTGCGCGACCATGCACCCCGCTCGGCGAGATGCCAAGCGGTGGGCGCTCGACCGAAATTTGGGCGCCACGACGAGGCGAGCATCCCGACCCGTGGAGTGACTGCGTAATTCTTCCTCGGGAGTATTTACGCGGCCGCAGAGTCACGATCGCGCGTGACGGTAATCGTCAAATCGCGTCATGAATTCGATTGACGCAAATCGCCGTCGCAGTAGAGTGTCGCCACCTTGGGGTCGCTTAGTTCGCGTCGCCACCTTGCTCCGGCAAGCAGGCTGCTGGCCATGCTCCTGGTCGCCGTGCTGGGCATGGTGCTGGGGCTCGGCGTCGCGACCAGCGTCCGCGCAGGTGCTGCGCTCGCCTCGACCGGCGAGTCGGCGCCGCCGCCAGCCGGCGACAGCAGCGATCGAGCGCACAACCCGGAGGCCCCGGGCCAGCCGCCGTCGCGCCTGTTGGACACCGATCTACAGAAGGACGGCGGCGAAGACGGGCTCGAGCTCGCCAACCTCGACAGCGCGGCGATCGAGCTGTGCGCGGGCGCGGGTCGGTGGCTGACCTTCATCGAGCGCCGCAACCTCGCGGCGCAGCAGGCTCGCGAGGGCCACGGCGCGCGCGGACCTCCGCGCGTCTGAGTCGAGTGTTCGAGTGCGGGACGCGTCGCGTCCCGAGCCGACGCGTCGTCATCACGGTCATCGCTGATCGGGTCGGACGCGAGCGGTGCAGGTCTCCACATTCATCTCAGGCTTCGCAGCCGAGGAGGGTCGCATGGCCTCGTCCTCCAGTCCCCGCATTGTCTCCGAACGTGCAATCGCCAAAGATTTCGTCGCTGGTTTCCTGGTCTT
Organism: Enhygromyxa sp.; assembly: GCA_035538075.1. Taxonomy (GTDB): domain Bacteria; phylum Myxococcota_A; class Polyangia; order Nannocystales; family Nannocystaceae; genus Plesiocystis. The sequence continues at coordinate 5,348 of DATLLB010000440.1, read as the reverse complement.
CCTGATCGCGCTGCCGCTGTGTCTGGGCATCGCCATGGCCTCGGGCTTCCCCCCGGTCGCCGGCGTGCTCACGGCGATCGTCGGCGGCGTCGTGGTCAATTTCCTCGGCAGCGCGCAGCTGACCATCAAGGGACCCGCCGCCGGCCTGATCGTGATTGCGATCGGTGCGGTCACGGAGCTCGGTCAGGGCGACATGATGGCCGGCTACCGCTACGCGCTCGCGGTCGGCGTGGTCGCTGCGCTGATCCAGATCGCGCTGGCGCTGGCCCGCACGGCCTCGGTCGGCGCGGCGATGCCAACCTCGGTGGTCCACGGGATGCTGGCGGCGATCGGCGTCATCATCATCTCCAAGCAGGCCCACACCTCGCTCGGGGTCGCACCCGAGGGCAAGGGACCGCTCGCGCTGCTGGTCGAGATTCCGCGCAGCGTCATCCATGCGAACCCGGAGATCGCGATCATCGGGCTCGTCGCGCTGGTGATCTTGTTCGGCTTTCCGCTGCTCAAGAAGCGGCTACCCAAGCTCGCCAAGCTCCCGGCGCAGCTGTTCGTGCTGATCGTCGCGGTCGCGCTCGGCTACGCCTTCGACCTCGAGCACGCCCACTACTACCGGATGTTCGGCGGCGAGTTCCACCTCGGGCCCGAGTACCTCGTGCACCTGCCGGGCTCGCTGCTCGACGCGGTCGCGTTCCCCGACTTCTCGCAGATCGGCTCGCCGACCTCGATCAAGTACATCGTGATGTTCGCGTTGGTCGGCTCGATCGAGTCGACGCTGAGCGTGCTCGCGGTCGACACCCTCGACCCGGCTCGGCGCGCGTCGGACCTCAACCGCGACCTGCTGGTGGTCGGGCTCGGCAACCTGGTCTCGTCGCTGATCGGCGGGCTGCCGATGATCTCGGAGATCGTCCGCAGCAAGGCCAACATCGACGCCGGCGCCACCTCGCGCTTCGCCAACTTCTTCCACGGCCTGTTCCTGCTCGGGTTCGTCGCGCTGCTGCCGATGGTGCTGCAGCACGTCCCACTCGCCGCGCTCGCGGCGATGCTGGTCTACACCGGCTCGAAGCTGGCCTCGCCGGCCGAGTTCAAGCACATGGGCGAGCTCGGCAAGGATCAGCTCGCGCTGTTTCTGGTCACGCTGTTCGTGACGCTGGCCACCGATCTGCTGATCGGCGTGGGCGTCGGGCTGGCGCTGAAGATCGTCTTGCACCTCGCGCGCGGGGTCCCGCTGATGACCCTGCTCCGCGGCGAGTTCAAGGTCGTGCATGGCAACGGGACGCTGCGCCTGGTGTTCCCGCAGGCCGCGACCTTCAGCAGCTTGCTGAAGGTCCGGCAGCTGGTCTCGCAGCTGCCCGCAGAGATCACCCGCGTGGTCGTCGACGTGCGTGACGCCAAGCTCGTCGATCACACCTTCCTCGAGCGCGTCGAGCAGATGAGCGAGGAGTGGGCGCACGCCAAGCTCGAGTTCGTCGGCCTCGATCTGCTCGAGGCTGCCTCGGCGCACCGGACCGCGTCGCGCCGGCGGAGGGCCTGAGCATGGACGACGTGCAAGCGTGGATCGATCGCTTCGCGCGGTGGTTGCCCGAGCAGCGGCCGCTGAGCGTGTTCGTGCACTCGAACCCGATGGCCGCGCTCGAGCACCGGCACTTCCACGCCGTGTGCGAGGCCGCGACCCGCATTCGTCAGGCTCGCACGACGCTGAGCTCGGCGCGTTACCGGCAGCTGCTCGCCGATCGGCAGATTCGCTCGGAGGACGTCGCGGCCGCGCACAAGCGCCTGCAGGCGGTCGCGCTCGAGCGCGTCGACGAGCTGCCGAGCCCGCGGCCCGGGACCTTGCTGCTGTCGACGGTGCGCCCGGAGATGGCGATCGAGATCGGCGAGATGGTCGACGGCTTCCTGCTGCGCGTGCTGCCAGCGTTCCTCGATCTCGGCTCCGCGCCGTGGCCGATGCCCAAGCGCGAGCACGGGTTGCTCGAGGCGGTGCGCTGGCTCGCCCGCACGCCCCTCGGCGTGCCCGAGCCGTGGCTCGCCGAGCTGAGCAAGCGGCTCGGGGACAAGTCGGCTGCGGCTTTGATCGTCGAGTGCCTCGGGCAGCGCGGCGACCGAAGCAGCGGCTGGCCCAATCTCCTGCACGAGGCCCTGTTCGCGCTGCCCGGCTACGCGGGCATGATCCACCGGCTCGAGCACGAGTCGCACGAGCGGCCGGAGGGCGTCGCGGTCTCGCTGCTCGACTACGTGGCCGTGCGGTTGGTGGTCGAGGAGCTCGCGTTGATCGACGTCGCGCGGCGCCTGCTCGGACGCCGCGCGACCCTCGCGACGCTGTCGCAGTGGCTCGGCTCGTGCGAGCGCCCGCCCGAGTCGCCGCTGTGGTCGGTCGAGCTCGGCGCGTTTCAGGACGCCTATGAGGAGGAGTACGTGCGGAGCTTCATCGGCGGGATCGTCATGGCGCAGGAGCTCGAGCGCGAGACCCCGGCGCGAGTCGACGTGCAGTTCGTGGTCTGCATCGACGATCGCTGCGAGTCGATCCGGCGTCACGTCGAGGAGTGCGTCGACAACTGCGAGACCATCGGCTCGGCCGGCTTCTTCGGGGTCGCGCTCAAGCACCGCGCGCCGCTGAGCGTCGACGAAGCATTCTCATGCCCGGCACTGGTGACGCCGAGCAAGCGCGTGACCGAGCAGCTCGATGCCCAGGCCGAGGCGGCGCTGCGTCGCGCTCGACGGCGCGAGCGACTGCTCGGAGCCACGCTCGGCGACGACGCCTCGCGTGCGCCGCTGCGCGGGCTGCTGGCCAGCTTCGCCAGCTTCCTGCGCGCGCCTCGGGGCCTGCTGCAGATGCTGTTTCCCGAGCTGTTCGTCGATCCGGCGCACGACTTCGAGGGCACCACGCTGCGCTACGACAAGTCGGTCGAGTCCGAGGGCTTCACGCTCGACGATCGAATCGCGCTGGTCGAAGGCAACCTGCGTACGATCGGCATGCTCGAGGGCTTCGCCCGCTGGGTGCTGATCGTCGGCCACGGCTCGATGGCGGTGAACAACCAGTTCATGTCCGGCTATCAGTGTGGTGCCTGCGGCGGTCGGCGGGGCGGCATCAATGCGCGGGTGTTCTGCGCCTTCGCCAACGACGAGCAGGTCCGCGCGGGCCTGGCTGCGCGCGGCATCGCGATCCCTGCGCAGACTCTCTTCGTGCCGGGCGAGCACGACACCGCGCTCGACCACATTCGGTGGTTCGATCTCGACACGCTCGCGCCCGATCGCCGCGCCGAGCTCGACCGCATCCGCGCGCAGCTCGAGCTCGCGCTCGAGCGCAACGCCAGGGAGCGAGCGCGGCGCTTCGTCGACATCCCGCTCGACGAGCCGCTGACCGAGACCGTCCAGCGCGTGCGCGCCCGCTGTGCCGACTACGCGGAGACGCGACCCGAGTACAACCATGCGACCAACGCCGCGTGCGTCATCGGTCGCCGCACGCTCACGCGCGGGCTGTTCCTCGATCGTCGGGCGTTCCTGATCTCCTACGATCCGACCACCGACGATCCCGAGCACAAGACGCTGGAGAAGCTGATGGCCGCGCCGCTGCCGGTGTGCGCCGGGATCAGCCTCGAGTACTTCTTCTCGACCATGGATCCGCAGCGCTTCGGCTGCGCGACCAAGCTGCCGCACAACGTGGTCGGGCTGCTCGGCGTGTGCAATGGCGCCGACGGTGACCTGCGGCCGGGGCTCTGGAGTCAGACCACCGAGATCCACGATCCGATCCGGTTGGTCACGCTGATCGAGGCCGAGCCCGAGGCGATCACCACCGTGCTCGAGCGCCTGCCGGAGGTGAAGAACACGGTCGTCAACGCTTGGATTCACCTGTTCGCACGCTCGCCCTCGGGGCGCGGCTTCTTTCGCTGGGTCGGGGACGGCTTCGTGCCCTACGCCGCGGCGCCGCACCTGCTGTTCGAGGTCGGCTCCTCGCTCGAGGCGTGCGGACACACGCGCAACCACGTCGCGCCCTGCCTGATCGTTCAGCGGCGCGGCGACCAACCTAGGAAGGCGGCCTGACGATGGACCTCGTGCTGCACACGCTCACCTGCGTGACGTTGCTGTCGCCGGCCGCGGGCGCGCTAGTGCTGGTGTTGCTGAGCATCAGCGGCATCCGCCCGCACGAGCGCTGGGTCGCGGTGGTCTCGGGCGTGACCGTGTCGGGGGCCGCGATCGCGGCCGTGCTGCTGGCCGCGCTGACGATGCTGCGGCCCACTCGGCAGTTCGACGAGGTGCTGTGGACGATGTACTCGGTCGGCGAGTACCACCTCGACGTCTCGATCTACGTCGACCGCCTGTCGGCGATGATGATCGTGCTCGGCGGCGCCGTGATCCCGGTGCTCGGTCGCTTCTCCGGCCGCTACCTGCACAACGAGCCCGGCTACCTGCGCTTCTTCGTGCTGCTGGGCGTGGCCGCGACCGGGTTCTTTTGGTTCGTGCTCGGCGGCAGCATCGACATGGCGTTCTTCGGCTGGGAGCTGCTCGGGCTGTCCAGCGCGCTGCTGGTCACGTTCTTCTGGGAACGGTCCGAGCCGGTGATCGCCAGCGGTCGCGTGTTCGCAACCTACCGCGTGGCCGACATCGCGCTGCTTGGCGGCGTGGTGCTGCTGCACCACTACGCCGGCGACTCGAGCTGGGCGACCGTGCTCGGCGTCGGCGATCCCGAGCACGCCGTGCACCTCGGCTCGTTCGCGGCGACCGTGCTCGGGCTCGCGTTCCTGCTCGCCGCGATCGGCAAGTCGGCGCAGGTGCCCGTGACCAGCTACGTGCTGCGAGCGATGGAGGGCCCGACCAGCTCGAGTGCGCTGTTCTACGGCACGCTGTCGATCCACGCCGGAGTGTATCTGATCCTGCGGGTCGAGCCGCTGATCGCCAACGCTCCGATCGCTCGGATCGCGGTGGTCACCGTCGGACTGCTGACCGCGATCACGGCGTCGCTCTCGTCGCGCGTGCGCGCCGACGCCAAGGGGGCGCTCGCGCTCGCGACCGCGGGTCAGTGCGGGTTGATGCTGGCCGAGGCGGGCATGGGCTGGAACACGCTCGCGATGTGGCACCTGCTCGCGCACGGGCTCCTGCGGCTGGCGCAGTTCCTCCGCTCGCCGTCGTGGCTGCAGGACGCCCATGCTCGTCGCGTGGCGCTCGGCGGTGGCGCGTTTCGTCCCGCGTTTCACCTCGAGCGGCTGCTGCCGGCTCGGCTGCGCGACTTCTTGTACGCGGCCGCGCTGTCTCGCTTCGGCCTCGACGCGCTGGTCGATCGATTGTTCGTGCGGCCGCTGGCCGTGCTCGCGCACCTGGTCAGCTCGCCGCGCCCACGCATGCGCGAGCGCAACGGC